>JALHUC010000169.1 GCA_022865845.1 bacterium
CCATTATTGGCTTTTTGCTCCTCGGAAAGTGAAAAGTGTCATTTTCACTTTCCTTACAAATCAATGACTTACACCCGCAGTCATTGATTTGGGCGCCCATACGGGGCGCTTTGATGGACTTTTTGCGAGTCCATCAACTTTAATCCTAGCGCGTGATCACATGTTCACGTGCCAATTGCTACGCAGGCGGGAGGTGTCCTCATGTCCGCGTCCAGGTACTCGCCACGCGATATTGAGCCGAAATGGCAGGACCGGTGGGAAAAAGCTGGCCTTTACAGGTCTGTTGAAGATCCTTCCCGTGAGAAGTTTTACTGCCTGGAGATGTTCCCCTATCCTTCGGGTGATCTCCACATGGGTCATATGAGGAACTATGCCATAGGGGATGCCTATGCCAGGTTCCTCAGGATGAAAGGTTTCAACGTCCTTTATCCCATGGGATATGACGCCTTTGGTCTTCCCGCCGAGAACGCAGCGATTACCAGGAAAGTGGATCCAGGTAAGTGGACAAGATCATCCATCAAACGGATGGTGGATGTCCAGAAGAGGATGGGGCTTTCCTACGACTGGAGCAGAACTCTGGCGACCTGTGAGCCCGAGTATTACAGATGGAATCAGTGGATATTTCTGAAATTCATGGAAAAGGGGTTAGCCTACCGCAAATCGGCTCCCGTAAACTGGTGCCCGTCGTGCCAGACGGTCCTGGCCAACGAGCAGGTTGAGGGAGGCGGGTGCTGGCGCTGTCACTCGACCGTTCAGAAAAAGGATCTCAAACAGTGGTTTTTCAAGATAACAGCCTATGCCGATGAACTGCTTGAAGACCTCGAGCACCTTGAGGACTGGCCCGAGAGGGTCAAGACCATGCAGAAAAACTGGATCGGTCGAAGCGAAGGAGCTGAGATCGATTTTAAGGTGGTGGATTCCGACCAGGTGATCTCCACCTTCACGACCAGGCCCGATACCGTATTCGGAATAACCTACATGGTGCTTGCTGCTGAACATCCCCTCGTGGAAGAGCTGGTGAAGGGTAGCAAAAGTGCCGATGGGGTGAGGAAGTTCGTTAAGAAAGCACAGGAAAAGACCCTTATCGAAAGGACCGATGAAACCCGGGAGAAGGAAGGGGTTGATACCGGCCGCACCTTTGTTAATCCGGCTACCGGGGAAAAGTTCCCCATATACGTGGCCGATTATGTGGTGATGGAATACGGCACCGGAGCTGTCATGGGTGTCCCAGCCCACGATCAGCGGGATTTTGAGTTCGCGAGGAAATACGGTCTGCCTGTCCGTGTGGTGATCCAGGATGACACGGGGCTGCTTACCGGCAACACCATGACCCAAGCCTACGTTGAGAATGGTGTCATGGTCAACTCGGGACCCTTTGATGGTCGACCAAATAGAGAGGCCATGCCCGATTTTGTCAGCTATATGGAAGAGAAGGGATGGGGTCGCGAAGCGTTGAGCTACCGGCTCAGGGACTGGTTGATCAGTAGACAGCGCTACTGGGGCACTCCCATACCCATCATTTACTGCAGCCAATGCGGAGAAGTGCCGGTGCCTGAGGGGGACCTGCCGGTGATCCTTCCCTCAGACGTTGAATTTACCGGGGAGGGAAACCCCCTCGAAACCTCGGAGACATTCCTGAACGTTGCGTGTCCGAACTGTTCAGGTCCGGCTCGGCGGGAAACGGATACCATGGACACATTCATCGATTCGTCCTGGTACCCTTTCCGTTACACGGACCCCGCATACGACAAGGCTCCTTTTGATCCGGCCAAGGCAGCCTATTGGATGCCTGTTGACCAGTATATCGGCGGGATTGAACACGCGATCCTGCACCTGCTTTATGCCCGTTTTTTTACCAAGGGACTCAGGGATCTTGGACTCACCGACGCGAACGAGCCGTTTAAACGACTCCTCACCCAGGGGATGGTCATCAAGGATGGCGCCAAGATGTCTAAATCCATGGGGAACGTGGTGCCGGCTGACGAGATGATGGAGCGATATGGGGCTGATACCGCCAGGGTATTTATCCTTTTCGCTTCCCCGCCCGAGAGAGAGCTGGAGTGGAGCGACCAGGGTGTGGACGGATCTTACCGTTTCCTTAACCGTGTCCACCGGCTTGTTATGGAAAATTTGTCCCTGTTTGCAGATGTGGCTGGGGTCACCGGGCAAGGGGACGAAAATGTCCGTTCCCTTATACGTGTCCGGCACAGGACCGTACAGAAGGTTCGTGAGGATATAGAGAGGCGGTTCCAGTTTAATACGGCTATCTCAGCGATTATGGAGCTGGTGAACGAGATCCAGCGGTTCATTGCCGGGAACGGTACAAAGGGGGAGGGAGCGGCATCAGCGGTCTCTGACGCCCTCAGAACGACTATCCTCCTGCTGGCTCCTTTCGCGCCCCATCTTGCCGAAGAACTTTGGGAAGCTGTGGGCCACGGGGAAAGTGTTTTCAAGTGCCAATGGCCCTCCTACGACCAGGAGCTGGTTGTAAGCGAAATGGTACAGATGGTGGTACAGGTCAACGGAAAGGTCAGGGCGCGGTTTGAGGCCCCTCCTGGGACGCCGAAGGAATCTCTTGAAAAAACAGCCCTTGGCATGCCACGGGTTCAGGAGCTGACCGAGGGAAAAGAGGTAGTCAAGATCGTGGTCATTCCGGGGCGGCTTGTTTCCATCGTGGTCAAATGATATTGAAACAGGAGTCTGCTGGAGAACCCACTCAGACTCCAGAGAATTTTTGCGAGAATGTCAAATGACATATCGTTACCTCATCATTTTTACAATTTTCCTGGTCCTTTTCCCGGCCGGATGCAGTTACAGGTTTGTGGATCCGTTCCCGGTATACGAATACGCCCTTGTATCGGTGCGCAACTCCACCGCTGAAACCGGACTGGCGGTTTTGCTCGAGGAGGAGATGAGGAAAATAGGAGGGTTTAATGATCGTTCAGCCAACCGGCTCAGCGTAACGGTTACAGGTTTCACCGAAACGGTGGAGTCGGTCAGTTCGGATGGCTTCCCGGTACGACAGAAGCTGACAATTAACGTTGCCTGGAAAGTTGAAGGAAAACAACCCGCTCAGGCCGTATTTGGCAGTGACACTACTTCCCGGACCTACCCCTATTCCACCAACCTTCCCACCCTGGACTGGTACCGCAGTGCTGCTGTTCGTCTCCTTACAGAAACAGCTGCCAGCCGCATTCTCGCAGGTCTTGGAGAGCAACCCTGAGCCACACAGGAAGCACAGACAAGAAAGCGGATTCAACCGTTATTCTGATGATCTCGCCGGAGCCTTTTCTTCTGGTGGAGGCTGAGAGGGATCTGAAAGATCGCCTGATCCCAAAAGGGGAACAGGATCTTAACTTCATGATGTATTATGGCTGGGAGGCAAAGCTTGCCGATATCCTGGAATTTCTCCAGACACTGCCTTTCCTCGGGAACCGTCGTCTTCTTGTGATCCGGGAGATCCAGAAGCTTGAGGGGTGGAAGCATCTGGTGGATTATCTCAAGGATCCCAACCCCGCTTCGTTGCTACTCATGACCTCCTCTGAGCTGAAAAAGTCCAGTGCCCCGTTCAAGACCCTTTCCTCTTACTCTGAGGTTTTGGAGTTCAGGCGTCCCTACGGTAAAACACTGGTAAAGTGGGTGAGTGACCGGTTCCGGAAGGCGGGTAAATTTATCGATCCTCGACTCAGCGAAATACTGATACAGATCGTAGGGGAAGATTTGGGGATTATCGCCACGGAGATAGACAAGGTGGTGCTGAGTTCAGGGGACGGGGATCAGATAACCCAGGAGGATCTTTCCGTAAGCGTTCCGGGGGGAGTAGAGATCGTTTTCAACCTCCTGGATGCCTTGGGAGACCATAACGGCTTCAAGGCAATGTCATCCCTGAAAACACTAATGATGAACGATAGCCCGCCTGAATACCTGGTTCACATGATGGCCTGGCATTACAGGCAGCTGTTGAGGGGGAAGGAATTGGTACAGTCCGGTCTCTCACCGACCCAGGCCGCTGCCAAAATGGGGAAGAAGTACTCTGGTATCCAGGAAAAGTTCGCCCGCCAGATAGGGCGGGCTACTGAAAATAATCTTGTCCGGGCTCTGGAGTCCCTGGCTCATTGCGATCGAAATCTCAAAAGCGGGCAAATTCCCTCCGGAGTCCTGCTTGACCGGCTGGTTCTGGAGCTACTCGCCTGAGGCTTCTTCTGAAGGGGAGGCAGCAGGGATAGTATTTACCCTTTTTGTCAGCCTTGAAACCTTCCGGGAAGCAGTGTTCCTGTGGAATGTACCTCGCGAGGCTGCTCTTTGTATGACCGGAACGGCTTTTCCAAGGGCTTCCTGGGCTGTTTCCCTGTCTCCGGCTTCTACTGCCGCAAGGACTTCCTTGGTCAGGGATTTAACCCTGGTTCGCCTCATCTGATTGATGAGCTGTTTTTTGGCGTTCTGTCGATTTCTTTTTATGGCGGATTTGTGTGTTGCCAATTATAACCTCCTGGTTCAATATCATGCTGGATACCGCAGAACCCTGCTATTACCCAGAAAAGGGTGTTTTTGTCAAATAAATATATTCTAAATTCAGGATTTTGAATTTAGAAAGAGTGAAGAGTGAATTGTGAACCGTGAATAGTCTGCCTTTTGCCTATTCACACTTCACTTTTTACAGTTCACGGTCAATTCTCAATTAAATTCCTCGAAAGGTACGAATGACTGCGGACAAAGCGGGCTCTGACAGAGGGAAAATGGTTAAGGCCGCAGGAGTTGTTGGCGGGGCCACTGTTGTGAGCAGGGTTCTTGGCCTGGTTCGGGATGCTGTCATGGCCGCCATTTTCGGGGCTACCCCCGCTGCTGATGCCTTTTTTGTAGCTTTCAGGATCCCCAATC
>JALHUC010000170.1 GCA_022865845.1 bacterium
AAAAGCAGGCGTTTCTGTGTTACTCGCCCAGGCTCTGCATTGGCCTCTTGACCACCAAGGCAAGAACCGCGCCGATGATGGACATCATGGCCAGTATGAAGTAGACCTTGTTGTAACCACCGGCGAGGTCGCCGGAGGCCTGGGCCGCCTTCATGACACCGGCGAAGTAGCCCGGAACTATGAATCCGCAGACACCCCAGGCGGTGAACATGATGCCGTAGTTGGCTCCAATGTTCTTTGCGCCGAAATAGTCAGCGGTGAAGGAGGGCATCAGGGCCAGGTAACCGCCGTAGGCGAACCCGACGACACAAAGGCCGATGAGAACCTGCCAGAAGTTCTGTGCGTTCCTGAGGAGGAACAGGCAGGCGACAACATAGGTCGCGTACATGGTGGCGGTGGTCATGTTCCGGCCGAGCTTGTCTGAGGTTGCACCCCAGGCCAGGCGTCCGAGACCGTTGAACAGGGACATGATGCCGAGCGCGGCACCTCCCGACATGACCGCAGCGCCCTTGGAGAGCTCCACGATGATCGGCTTGGCCTGTCCGATGGCGGTAATTCCCACTGCTGTTCCCAGGAAGTACATGACCCACAGGCAGTAGAACTGCCAGGTTTTCAGCATATCAGCAGGAGCATAGTCCTCCTTGGTGGGGGCGCCGGCCGCTGAGGGCGGCGACCATCCGGGAGGCGTATAACCTGCGGGGGGGACCCGGTAGACCTGAGCGGCACCGATAACACAGATGTAGAAAGTGACCGCCATGATAATAAAGGTTCTCGGGATCGTTGTGGCGTACATCGCTGGATCGCTGCCAATGAGCTTCTCAATGAGAGGCGCGAAGATCATGGATCCGGCGCCGAAGCCCATAACCGCGAGGCCAACGATCATTCCACGTTTGTCCGGGAACCACTTCACGCAGGTTGCGATGGGCGTAACGTAAGCGAAGCCCACGCCGAGGCCACCAAGAATACCGTAGGCGAAGATCATGCCGCCGGGGGTGTTCCCGATAAAGGAAGCCAGAACACAGCCGGTGCCGAGGAGGATGCCGCCAACGCTACCGACGAGTCTCGGACCCTTTTTGTCCTGCCAGAAACCGGCTACGATCATAGCCAATGCGAAAAACGCCACCGAGTATCTGTAGGGCGCGATGCTCTGAGCTTTATCCCAGCCGTGCAGGACCTCAAGGGGGCCCCTGAACACGGACCAGGAATACAGCACGCCGAGACACAGCTGCATGACGAGCGCTGCTCCGACGAATCGCCATCTGTTACCAAGATTTTGTTCCATTGATTCCTCCAAAGTTCTGTGGGAGGGATCCTTTCCCCTCCAGGGTTCATCCCATCACGATGTCCAAAAGGCCAATCCTGCTGACCTTTCAGCCTGTGAAGACAGATAGCCCGCCACCGACGACTTGCGTCGATGCGGACGTTGGCGGTCGGCTCCCACCTCCTTTCACAAGGGATTGCGTCTTTCGCTTTAATCCGGTTTCGTTCAGTATGATCCCGGAGACATTTCAAAATTTAGAACGGTGTTTATAAGAAAAAAAGGCTCCTCAAAACTGTGCTAAACTTGCTTAAGTGTCTGATTTTTAAGGGTTAAGAGGGCGCGCCTGGGAGCAGCTCTGCCTCTGTTGTTATGAATAGTAAAACGATGTTTCCTTTATGTCAAGAAAAATATCAAACGCCGTTAAGCAGTACGATACCGGGAATTCGGTATCGTACTGCAGCGTCTTGTGTCTAGATTCTAGCGTCTGGAATAAGCGCCAAAAACCATACTTTTTGAATAATGAGAAGTTGGGAAGCCCTTGCTAGACACCAGAAACCAGACGCTAGGCGCTGGAGACTTGATTGGTCAGTGTTCATCGTCGCTCAATCAAGTCTCCGAAGTCCCCACTTGCGCGCCAGTTCCAATGCGTTCAGATAGTCGGACTGCTGGAGGGGGTCCCCGATGACAGGCTGTCCGACGGCCTCGTGACAAGGTCGGTATTGGGCCATCACGTTCAGATAGGTGTTTGTGGAGATCTCCTCGGCGAGGAATCGGAAGGCCTCTTGGGAACCGGCCAGATCCCCGGGAAGGACAAGATGCCGGACCAGGAGACCCCGGTGCGCGATGCCCTTTTCATCTGTGCACAGGTCCCCAACCTGTCTGTACATCTCACCGACAGCCTTACCGATGACCTCCGGGTAGTCGTCAGCATCGGCAAGGGTTGCCGCTGTGGACGAGTCAGTAAACTTGAGATCCGGCATATAGATGTCAAAGATGCCCTCGAGGAGTCTGAGGGTCTCGATGGAATCGTAGCCGCCGGTGTTGTAGACGAGGGGCAGCCGCAACCCCTCCTGGGCCGCCAGGGATACCGCCTTGACTATGGTATGGATCTGGTGGCTCGGTGTCACGAAATTGATGTTGTGGCAGCCCGATTGCTGCAGGGTGAGCATGGCGGAGGCCAGCTCCGGGACCGAGATTATCTGGCCCCTGCCAAGATGGCTGATATCGTAGTTCTGGCAAAAGGTACAACCGAGGTTGCAGTTGGTCAGAAAGATGGTCCCTGAACCACGTATCCCTGATAGGGGTTTTTCTTCACCGTGGTGAGGCTGAACGGAACTCACCACAGGGAGGTAGCCGGTCCGGCAATATCCCCTTTCCCCTTCTTTCCTGTTGGAACCACACTTCCGGGGACACAGAGTGCAGGGCGAGGCCAGTTGTTCGAGCTGCTCGACTCTGGCCTGCAGTTCATCGGGGTCCATTTCCATGTATGCGGGAATAAACGGTTTCACGGCTCTCCTCCGGGGTTGTGGAGGTGAAGTAAAGGTGGTAAGGAGCAGTACCTCGGTAATCGGTAATCGGTAATCGGTAATCGATTCATAATAAACATTGCACCGCCTGAAAAGGCAAGGTACTTGGTGTCAGGGCATTTCTGGCGACTGGGTACTGGAATCTGGATACTAATTCTTATGAAAATCGGTCTCGCAGGATATTCAGGGTCTGGAGTGACGACCCTTCTGGCCCTCCTCTCGGAGGATCCGGAGCTTGTAAACAGGCACGGAGGCCCCGAAGTACGTTCTATTACCGTTGACGATCCCAGACTGGATCGGCTGGTGGAGCTTTTTAAGCCCAAGAAGATCACCCCGCTTCAGGTGGAGATCATCGAACTCGGAGACCTGCGGCCTCAGGAGGGCGGCGGCCTGCGGAAGGAGACCCTGGCACGTTCAGGAGGTCTGGACGCACTGGTTCTGGTTCTTCGTGGCTTTGACGCTCCCATGTCGCAAGGGTGCCGTCAGGTTAAGGAGCTTTCAGATGAGTTTGAATCGCTCCTTCAGGAGTTTGCTATTGCCGACCTCATGCCCATTGAGAACCGCCTTGAGCGTCTCGGGAAAGAGGGTAAGCTGGCATCGAGAGAAGCCCAACTCCTGACCAGGTTAAGGGAAGGTTTGGAAGAGGGACTTCCCATCAGAAGGATGGGGCTCGACAGGGAGGAGCTGAGGGCCCTTTCGGGGTACAACTTTCTCACCCTTGTACCCCTCACCGTGGTTGCCAGCGTGGGGGCGGAGGGAGCTCCCGCTCTCGTCTATGGGGATCTTGATGATCGTTGTTCCCGTGAGGGTATGTCCTATGTAGAGATTTCAGTCCTTGCGGAGTTCGAAACGCTGGAGATTCCCGAAGATGAAAGGGGACTCTTTCTGGCTGACCTGGGCATCAAGGTGCCTGCAAGGGAACGGTTCATGGGGACCCTTTTCACCCGATTGACCCTTGCCACCTTCTTCACAGTGGGGGAGAAGGAGGTCCATGCCTGGGCCATCCCTGAGGGCACACCCGCGGCCAGGGCGGCAGGAAAGATCCATACTGATCTGGAGCGGGGTTTCATACGGGCCGAGGTTATAGCTTACGATGAATGTATCGCCCTGGGCGGTTTGAACCAGGCCAAAGAGGTGGGCAAATTGAGGATCGAGGGGAAAGATTACATCGTCAAGGACGGAGAGATCTTTCATGTGAGGTTTAATGTTTAAACTTCAGTACCCAGTACCCAGTAGACTGCAATCTGCGGTCAATACCTGGTAGACATCAGCTTGGTAAGTTGGTAAATTCTCGCGGCTTTATGTCTGACATCTGATTGTTGTCTACTTAATACTTGAGAGAAAGGAAAAAAACTTGACCGATAAAGAGAAAAAAGTGCTGGAAAACGGCAACGGGATGCTCAAGCTGGGCATCCCCAAGGGGAGCCTGGAAGAGGCCACCATTGACCTTTTCCGCAAGGCGGGTTGGCGTATCACCCGTGGGTCCAGGAACTACTTCCCTTCGGTGGATGACGACGAGCTGACATGTTCCCTCGTTCGGGCTCAGGAGATGTCCAGGTTTGTGGAGGAAGGGATCCTGGACGTTGGCATCACCGGCAGGGACTGGATATTGGAAAACGATTCCGACGTGGTCTGGATTGAGGAGTTGGCCTACTCGAAGGTCAGCCGTCGTCCGGCCCGCTGGGTCGTCATTGTTCCCAAGAACAGCCCCTACGAGAAGATCGAAGACCTGGCCGGCAAGAAGCTGTCAACAGAGCTTGTGAACTTTACCAAAAGATATTTCGCTGAGCGCAATATCGAAGTCAAGGTGGATTACTCCTGGGGTACCACGGAAGCGAAGGTAGTGGAGGGGATCGCTGATGCCGCCGTGGAGGTGACCGAGACGGGAAGTACCATCAAGGCTCACGGCCTGAAGATCATCCACGAGATGATGCAGTCCAAACCCTACCTCATCGCCAACAAGAAGTCTTACCAGGATCCGGCTAAACGGAAGAAGATAGATACCATCGCCATGCTCCTCAAGGCAGCGGAAAAGGCAATCGGGATGGTGGGCATCAAGCTGAACGTGCACCAG
This sequence comes from bacterium, assembly GCA_022865845.1. Lineage (GTDB taxonomy): Bacteria > BMS3Abin14 > BMS3Abin14 > BMS3Abin14 > BMS3Abin14 > JALHUC01. Next base: position 4,862 of record JALHUC010000170.1, read on the forward strand.
GAGCAGTTGGAAAAGATAGTTGCCCTTCTGCCGAGCCTGAACGCACCCACTGTGGCCGGTCTTTACAAGAGTGACTGGTATTCGGTGGAATCGGTGGTTTCCGAGGAGACGGTACGCCAGCTGCTGCCGCGGTTACTGGAAGAGGGCGCTGAAGGGATCATAGAGTATCCGCTCAATAAAATAATTTGATTGAGAATTGAGGATTCCGGATTCAGAATTGAAAAGCAAAGAACAGCGCAGGTAGATTAGCAAACTGAAGGCCGCATCGTCCCTCGACTCAACTTGGGATCCTGAGCAAACGATAGTGCGTCGATGGACAGGGTTAATCTTACATCTTTTAGATCACAGGCCTTTTCCCATCACGAATCACGAATTACGGCTTATTCACCACTGAGCTCACTGAGAAGTGCAGACCCCCCCATTTCCGCGAAATAAAAAAAGGCCGCCCATGGGGCGGCCTTTTTTATCTCTTAGAACTTATCACTTATCTCTAAATTAGACTCGATTCAACAATCGTCTAATTTCTTTCTTCCTTCCCCTCAGTTCCTTCATTTTGGCGGAGTCCTTAGCGGCAATAGCGGCCAGGATCTGGGACTGCAGGGCCCTCTTCTCCAGCTTCAGGGCCGGGAGATCATGTTTCGCCCTGAGCCTGGTCTGGGCTTTAGTCAGCACGATCTCCTTGACCTTAGGCTCAGGTTCGGGAGCGGGGGCTGCCTTTTTCGGCTCGGGTGCTGCCTCTACTTCAGGCTCGGGCTCTGCCTCAGGGGCAGCTTCTATAGCCGGTTCTTCAGTCCCGCTTTCAGCGGGACCTTCTTCAACAGGAGCGGCCTCTTCCGGAGCAGCTTCTACTTCAGGCTCGGGCTCTGACTCCGGAGCAGCTTCCATAGCTGGCTCTTCAATCCCGCTTTCAGCGGGACCTTCTTCTTCCGGTGCGGCCTCTTCCGGAGCAGCTTTTACTTCAGGCTCGGGCTCTGGCTCAGGGGCTGCCTCAACCTCAGGCGCTGCTTCCACTTCAGGTGCGGGCTCGGGTACGGCTTCAACTTCGGGCTCTGGTGCCGGTGCGTCAGATGCTCCTGCGATAGCGGCAATAAGGTCGGCCTTCTTCATGGCGGAAATACCGGAAATACCACGCTCTTTGGCAATCTCCTTAAGTTCGGCCACCGTTTTGCTCTCAAGTTCCTTGACATCCATGGTGAACTCCTTTCAACATTCGATTATGAAATATATTCAGTATATAAAGTTCAAGCTCGGAAGAACGTAAATGACTAACAGAACTGGGAAAAAGAGTCAACGCCCCTTTCTTTACCGCTCCCTGGCTTCCTACCTCAGGGAGGTTTTTGGCCAGACATTGAGAAAGGTATCGCTCGATCCCGGTTTTGGGTGTCCCAACCGGGACGGCACCATCGGTATGGACGGCTGCGCCTTCTGCAATATGGAAAGTTTTGTTCCGAGCCATGTGCGGGCAGATGTGGACCCTGTTGAGCAAATTCGTCAGGCCAGGGAGGGGAAGGGGGACGAACCGTTCATTGCTTACCTGCAGGCTGGGACAGGAACTTACACGACGGCTGCCCGGTTCCGTGAAATGGTGGACAACATCTGCGGCCTTCCAGGCGTGACGGGCCTTTTCATCGGCACAAGGCCGGACTGCGTGGACGGCGAGATGCTGGATGTTCTGCGGCCCTGGCTTTACCGCAAACTGGTGTGGCTGGAACTGGGCCTTCAGTCGGCCAATGATGCTACTTTGGACCGTATCGGACGGGGTCACAACGTGGAGAGCTTCTCCAAAGCCCGGGCACTTGCCTCAGATAGAGGAATCCCAGTGCTTGCCCACGTGATCCTGGGCCTTCCCGGAGAGGGACCGGAGGAGATGATGGGCACAGCTTCCTACCTGGCCAGGCAGAGGGTTGAGGGGGTTAAGATCCACCACCTTCAGGTGATCAGGGGGACCAGGATGGAGGAGCTGTTCCGGGCAGGAGAGGTCGTGCCGCTAACCATGGACTCCTACCCTGGACTGGTGGCCGGGTTCCTCGAAAGGCTGCCCCCCTTTACTGTCATCCAGCGGCTCGCGGCTGACGCTATGGGCGACCTTCTCATTGCTCCCCAGTGGCCGGATCGAGGAAAGGTGATCGAGACCATACGCGAATATATGCTGGAAGAGGGCAAGTGGCAGGGGAGACTTTACGAAAAAGGCAGTGTCTAGTGTCTGGAAAAGTAGCAGTTCCTTTAAATTCGTTAAAACCTGTCTCACAAAGGACCATAAGGAACGCATGAAATTTCTTTGATCTTAGATATTGGTTCTTGGATTGCAGCGCTTCATAGAATAGAATTCGATCTAAAGACCTGGACCTGGACCTGGACCTGGACCTGGACCTGGACTAAGACTAGGACTAGGACTAGGACTAAGACTAGGACTAGGGCTTGGACAAAAACCTATGACCTACACAAAACGCATATCAGGCAAGGATGACGATCAGAAGGGCCGGGCGGTTCTCCGGATAAGGGAGGGTTCCGGCAAGGGGACCTCTGTTGAGTTCACCTCCACCTTGACCATCGGAAGCCGGCCGGACAGCGATCTACGTCTGGAGGACCCTACCGTTTCCAGGAAGCATGCCGAGATCTCCCGGACGGCTGAGGGGTTCCTGCTTCAGGATCTGGGCAGCACCAACGGGACCTCTCTCAACGGGGTCCGGGTGGACCGGGCCTACCTCAGGGATGGGGCCGTTGTCACTGTGGGCGAGACCTCCATGATCTTCAGCACAGGCGCGGACATCGCTATG
>JALHUC010000171.1 GCA_022865845.1 bacterium
ATGGATCTTCCATCGCCTTTACCTCCAATGCGGACTCACCTGCGCCTGGGGATTGGAAGGGGATCTATTTTAATAATTACGTTGATAACGCCACTACCTTTCTGGAGCACTGTGTGGTGGAGTATGGAGGTGCCACACATAATAGCAATATTTACTGTAATGCCTCGTCACCCACCATCCAGAGCAGCACCATCCGTTACAGCAGTGCTGCTGGGATTTATCTTTACGGCGCATCCAATCCAACAATTGGTGGAGAAGGGACTGGCAATATCATAACCGAGAATGGAACCTATGGGATCTACTCTTATGATGCCAGTCCTTTTCCTGAAATCACCCAAAATATCATTTCAGATAACGGCTCATATCCTATCCGGACTGGTGCAATGATGAATGTGTCCGAGAATACCTGTTCGGGCAATGGGATACAGGCCATAGAGGTGGTGGGGGAACATGTTACTGCCGATACTACCTGGATAAACAATGGGGTGGCATATGTGGTCACGGCAGATGTAACTGTGCGCCATTCCTCCGGCGGCAGCAGCAATGTGGCCACCCTGACCATTGAGCCCGGTGTAGAAGTCCGGTTTAATGCGGGAACCGGGATTTTCATTGGCTACGCCGGGTATTACGGTGCCCTCTCTGCCCAAGGCACAGATGGATCTTCCATCGCCTTTACCTCCAATGCGGACTCACCTGCGCCTGGGGATTGGAAGGGGATCTATTTTAATAATTACGTTGATAACGCCACTACCTTTCTGGAGCACTGTGTGGTGGAATATGGGGGCCATACCAATAATGCAAATATTTACTGTGGCAACGCCAAACCAACCATCCAGTACAACACTATTCGTAATAGCAGCCACTCAGGTATTTACGTAAACGGAACCGGAAGCAATGGCGCCCTTATAAATTGCAACAATCTGAAGGACAACCATTATGGCGTATACACCACCAATAGTGCCCAGCCTTTGATCCACAACAACAACTTCCTGCGCAACTTCAATTACGGAGTGTACAACGCCAGTGGCGTCACCGTGGATGCGGAAAGTAACTGGTGGGGGGATGCCAACGGCCCGAACTACAATGGCGATGCGGTTTATGGTGACGTGGATTTCGAACCGTGGCTAACCGCAGAAAGTGATTGCATTACAACACCGCCCACAAATAGCCCGCCGTTTGTCCCTAAAAACCCCAACCCGGCCAATGGCGCAGTAAATGTAACTTTGACCGATGGGTCGTTGACCGTGACTTGGGTCGGGGGAGATCCAAATCCATGGGATACGGTTACCTACGATGTCTATTTCGGAACGGCTTCGGACAATCTCTCTATAGTGGCTGGCGGCATTGATACCGAAAGCTATCTGCTGTCAGATCTTGAAGAAGGAATCACCTACTACTGGCAGATTATTGCCCAGGACAATGGGGGTCTGGAGACAACAGGCCCTGTCTGGCATTTTACCAGCCAGGGGCCTCCGCCTGATCTTGTCGTCACCCATGTGACATGGGATCCGTCGGCTAATATCGAGGGAGGCCAGGAGGTAACCTTCACTGCCACCATTCAAAACAATGGCACAGGCCCGGCTGTGGATACCTTCCAGGTAGATTTCCGTATCGGCGGCACGAGCATCGGAAGTCAACAGATCAGTCAGATTCTTGAGAGTAGCGAATCTGTGCAGGTGAGCAGGGCTTGGACAGCCCAGGTGGGAGAGCACACCATCGAGGTGGTAGCCGACAGCGCCGGTCAAGTGGCAGAATCAGACGAAACGAATAATAACTTATCCCAACCCTTACCATCGGTTCAGGACACCACGCCTCCGGAACTGGTGGATACCTCCCCTGCCGATGGCATTAGGATTCAACAGGTGACTGTAATTCTCATAACGCTCCTGGATCGTTACGGCGGCACAGTTGACGACGACGCCGTGATTGGAAGTATTTCTGTCATTAATGGGAGCAACCAACCTGTCGCAGGAACTGTCACTGAGGCAAACGACGAGTTCACCTTTACTCCCGACACATCACCCCTTGGAGACGACACAATCCAGGTTTCTCTCACGGCAACGGATACGGCTGGAAACTCCGAGGCCTACGGCTTTTCTTTTACAGTAGACAGCCAGGCACCGTCAAAGCCCACTATTACTGGCGGTGCGGTCACGAGCGGTGTCATTCAGGTGCGCCCTGCTCAGAACTTATCCAACAGCACCTCGGTGACTCTCACAGGTACCCGTGATGATAACACCAGTGTGTGGATCAACAATATCCAAAGGGTGAGTCTTGGTTCTGGTGACTGGTCTGTGAATCTCACCCTCGTACAAGGGGACAATGCCCTGGAGATATGGGCCGAGGACACAGCCGGAAACAGGAGCGCATCAGAATGGGTGGATATCCTGGTGGATTCGGTAGCACCGGTGATCAGCGGCATCACCCCGGAGGACAACAGCTTCCTCAATGCTCCTCCCGCTTCGGTTGTGATCGAATATGTGGAGGAGACCAGCGGTCTGAACCTGGATACCACAACCCACTCAATGAAGGACAGCAGCTTTACGGAGATTGATGGAACCTGGACTACTTTCGGTGGGAACCAGCTCATATTTACCCCGTCGGCTACACTGGTTGAGTCTATCTACACCGTGGATGTACAAGTGGAGGATATCCTTGGGAACCGGGGTGGTGCGGCCCAGTATCACTTTACCGTGGATACCACACCGCCTCCGCCACTTGAGATCAATCCGGTCACTTCTCCGGCACATAACCCGAACCAGACCATCAGCGGAACCAAGGAGGCCTATGTCAGTATCCTGTTAGATGGCGAAGAGGTGGTTGGCCATACGACCGAGACTACCTGGGAGCATACTGTTACCCTTACGAGCGGCACAAACCAATTTACCTTCGCGGCAAAAGATCGTGCGGGAAACCAGGGCGAGGGTGTGCTGGTAGAAATCGTTTATGACGACATCCCGCCCCAGGCCGTGTATACCCTGACAGTCAACGGTGAAGGGGATGGCACCACTGTCACCCTGGACTGGACAGGCTACGCCGAATCGGTCCATGGGGACATCGCATCCTACAGGATCTATTATGAGACCGCCAGCTTCAGTGATGTATCCGGCCTTACGATACGTGCCACTGTGAATGCCGGGACCTTCATCTATGTAGCTCAAAACCTCACAAAGGGCACCACGTACTGGTTTGCCGTGGTGGCAGTAGACATTGCCGGGAATGCACTTACTACAGTATCCCCGGTCTCCGGTGTTCCCACAGATACAGTGGCACCTGAGGTTGTGACCAACCTTCGGGTTCAAAGCTTCGAGACCCATCTTGTTTTCATCTGGGATCACTCTACTAATACCAACGGCGATCTGGCAGGCTACAAGGTCTACTTTAATAACGCCACTGACGGAGCCTCCCTGCCTTCGAGCCAGAATACCCATGAAGAAACCGGCCTGAGTTCGGCTACGGCCTATCCATTCCGAGTCACTGCCTATGACACGGATGGAAATGAGAGCGCCGGCACTTCCATTACCGGAATCACATGGCTACCCAACCCCACAAACCTGACTGCATCGCATTACAGCGGGTACGTGGATCTCACCTGGGATGGGGCTGAGCCCTCACAGTACGTCAAGCACTATGCGGTTTATGTAAGCGAGACGGATTTTTCAACCGTGGAGTCAATGACGCCAACGTTGACTGCAACTGGGACTTCTGCCAACGTTGCAGGGCTTACCAACGACACCACCTATTATTTTGCCGTAACTACTGTAAACCTCTCTAACGGTGAACGGAAAACGGTTAACACAACTTCGGCCATGCCGGTTGCAGACACAGTTGGTCCGGAGATCACCAATGTTCAGGTAGATGGTGTGGCCTTTGTGGATGGCCATACCCTAACAAAACCTGCCATCTTCACACTAAATGCCACGGATCCCGCAGGGGTGAGTCGTATTGAATTCTCCATTGACGGCACATTGATTCGGACTGATTATAACGGCTCTCCCTACTATGACTGCTACTGGAATATCGTTACTGAGGCAGATGGCGGTCATATACTCACCATTGTTGCCTTTGACAGCCTGGGAAACAGCACCACGGTAGAATACGGCGTCAATGTGGCCCTGGAACCACCTATAGCGCCCAACATCACTCAACCTGCAAGCGGGTTAGTAACCAATAACCTCACCATTACTGTCTCCGGTTATGCTGAAAAGTACACGGAAATCATTCTTTATAAAAATAGCACCCAAGCTGGCGACTGGATGGCCGTGGACATGCTCGGGAATTTCAGCATTTCGCTGACCTTGACAGAAGGACAGAACCAGATCCAGGCGGCTGCCCAAAATCGGGCTGGAATCGGTCCTTTGAGTGACACGGTTCTTGTTACCCTGGATACTACTATTCCGGCAAGCCCCACAAATCTCACGGCCCAGTCAAAGGAAGGGGGCGTCATCAAGCTGACCTGGCGGGCACCCGCAGATACTTCTGTCAAGGGTTACAACCTTTACCGGTCCACCACCAGTTTCACCTCGATCGGCCAGGCGCAAAAGGTCAATAACAATCTGATCACCCTCACTACCTTTGACGATCTCCCGGCAGAGGATGGCACCTACTATTATCGGATTACCACTATGAGCACATCGGACAATGAGAGCGAGCTCTCCTCAGAAGCCTCTGCCCAGTCCGACAGTACCATGCCCAGGGCCGTCTCAATTGCATACAACCCGCAAGGGAATTATGATTCCGGCAGTGGAAGAATGGCCCCTGGTGTGGTTGACCTCGTCTTGACAATGAGTGAGGCCCTTCAGTTAACGCCGTTTTTGAGCATCACCCCCGAAGGCGGGGTACCCATCTCGGTTGAGCTAAACAAGGTCTCGGATCTACAATACTCCGGGTTCTTTGTCGTCTCCGATACCACACCCACGGGCACGGCCTATGCCATCTTCTCCGGCAGGGATATGGTGGGAAACCGGGGCACGGAAATCGACTCCGGTGGTTCCATTAAGATCGATACGGATGGTCCCAGTGTAAGGCGGATAACGCTCCAACCGGATGGACTTATAAAGAATGATGAAAACGATCCCGTTTCTGTCACCATGACCATTGGTCTTACTGATGCCATGAAACCGGGTGAGGTGCCATCACTTTCATACCTGCTCTCAGGCGAGGGCCGAAGTGCCATTGCCATTGAAAACCTCACCCAGGTAAGCGCCCAGCCCGAAGAGGCCCAGGCCTGGGAGGGCACATTCGTGTTTTCAGCCGATGCGGGTCTTGCAGAACCTGAGACATTCAATTTTATCTATCAAGGTGTGGATGATCTTGAAAATGTAAGCGATCGCTTCCTCTGCAATAATCTTTTCCAGGTCTACCAGGGAGAGCTTCCGCCTTTAGAGCCTCCGACGGGCCTGACAGGTGAATCACTGCCTGATGGTAAGATTCGGCTTACATGGA
>JALHUC010000172.1 GCA_022865845.1 bacterium
CGTCGATAACCAGAGGCTCGTCGGGAGAGTCTGCGCCATCGTTAACAGCCTTGAAGCCGGGAAGCTCGGTTTCAAGCGTGGCCGGTTCGGCTGGTTCGAGTGCGTCAACGATCAGCGGGTGGCCGATCTGCTGCTCGACAGTGCCAAAGACTGGTTTCAACAAGTGGGCTGTGCCGAGATGACCGGCCCTCATGGTTTCACGGACCTCGATGTCGAAGGACTCCTGATCGAAGGCTTCGATCATCTGCCGACCATAAGTGGAAGCTACAGCCATCCCTACTACCGGGAGCTCATCGAGAATTACGGGTTCGAAAAAGATTCTGACTACGTGGAATTCCGCTCCAGGGTCCCGCAGGAATATCCGTTGCTCGACAGGTTGCGCAGGCGTTACGCCGGCAACGAGGACTACAAAGTGGTTACCTGCAAGAGCCGCAAGGAGCTCATTTCCCACGCCGATGCCTTCTGGGGTGTGCTGGAAGCCTGTTTCGAGCCGTTGTATGGGGTTACACCCCTGTCGAGGAAGCAGACCGATTTCTACACGAAAAAATATTTTGGATTTCTGGATCCGAATTATGTCAAGTTGGCGTTCTCCAGGCAGGGAGAGCTGGTCGGGTTCTTTATCGGAATGCCCAACCTTAGTCGCAGCTTCAAGAGGGCCAACGGACGGCTCCTCCCCTTCGGCTTTCTGCACATACTCCGGGAGTACCGAAAACCTGAAACCGTGGATTTTCTCCTTGCAGGTGTCAAGCCCGGTGAGCCATCAGGATTGATCATCGCAATGAGCGCCATTGAAATGTACGATACGTTTCGCCAGCGCGGCATCCGATACATGGAAACGAACAGGGAGCTTGAGGAAAACACCACTGTCTCCGGCATCTGGGCGAAGTTCGAGCGGGTTTGGTTTCGCCGCTCCCGTGTCTACCGCCTGGATCTGCGATAGGACACATAGCTCTGCACCACCCACGGCGGATTAAAGCCAGGAAGAGCACAGCTGCGGCTCCTTCTTCTCCCTCCGGGGAGCCAGCCAATAAAAAGGCCCCACCTTGCGGCAGGGCCTTTTTATTGGAGTCCAAAGTCCAAAGGAGGCGGACGAGGACCCTGACCGAAGGTCAAGAGTGCCTGTGCGCCATAGCTTTAGCGACGGCGTAAGGCCTGTCCTGGCGGCCCCAAGTCCCACCGCTGGTGGGATTGAAAGCAATGAGACGAAGGGAGTCCAACTCGAAGATACCCAATTCCCTAAGTCGCGGATAAGTTACATCTAAGTATGGTCGATAGTTATGACCACATTTCCCTTTTTGTGTCCCTTTTCTGCATATGTGTGAGCATCGACGATTTGTTCAAAGGGATAGCGCTTGTCAATGACCGATCTTATCTTCCCCGCTTCGGCAAGCTCTTTGAGGAAGATCAGATCTTCCTTTCTTTCAGTTGCTATCGCACAAATTACTTTTTTTCTGCCTGTCATCGACGTCCATAGCATCTGAACAATCTGCGGAATATCAAAGACCGTTAAAAGATAGACCCCTTTTTGTTTCAGGGAGTTTTTACAGCGTGAAAAGGAAGTCTTGCCTACCGTGTCAAAAATAATATCGTAGGTCTCACCGCTATTGGTAAAATCCTCTTTTGTGTAATCAATTACGCTATCGGCTCCCAGGGATCTCACCAATTCCAGATTCGTAGTGCTGCATACTCCGGTAACTTCAGCCCCGTAATACCTGGCAAGCTGCACCGCAGCAGTACCAACTGCTCCGGAAGCGCCATAGATGAGGACTTTTTGTCCACTCTGAATTTTCCCCTTATCTCTAAGGAAAAACAGTGCGGATAATCCCCCATGAGCGACGGTGGCGGCTTCCTCGTAGGTCATGTTGGCCGGTTTTAATGCAATCGCCCCCTCTTCAGACCGGCATACGTACTCGGCATAACCACCAAATCCGCTGCCGTCATATCCAAAAACCTGGTCACCTTCTTTAAGCAGTTTTACATCTTTGCCAACTGCCTCAATTTCGCCAGCCAGCTCAGCCCCTAAAATAGTTCTCTTTGGTCTTATGAGACCAAAAGCTATTCGAGCGGGGAGCCAGAACCCGATAGAGACATTAAAACCTCGTATTCTATAGTCTGCTGCCGTTACTGTGGTCGCATCTATTCTTATCAAGACTTCATCGTCCCTGGGGGTTGGTTTTTGGATCTCTTCAAGCTTTAGAACATCCGGTGGTCCGTATTTTGTGTATACGATCGCTTTCAAGGGTTTTCCTCCAGGGGCTGCTTGACCTTGACCCTTTAAAAGATTGAAGATCATAATTAAAATTTAAGACACAGATTTGATCTTTTGAGGAACACCAATAAATATTATAGCACTAAAGTGCGGATAGCCTTTCAGTTCGGAGAACTTCTGGGTGTCAGGCAGTGAGTTGTGGTGTGTCTGACTTATTCAGCTGATATTGCTGCCGATCTTGCTGGTGATAGTTCTGGGTAATCCCAGGTGGCCTTCTTTTCTGGAAAAAAATGACCTGGCAAGACCTTTGTCAAGGCAATATTAGTCGGTATGATTAACTTGCTGGGAATATGGGTACGCCACAATTCACTGCCTGGCAGCAAGGGGTTCCTATGGTGGTGAAAAATTGCACAGCAAATTGGCGGTATTGTTAAAAAAATGGTTGCTTATGTTAAAAATATTTGTTACCTATAATCCATCAATATCGACAATAATAACATATGGCACCCCTTGCCCATGAACCATCGCAAGGGCCAGAGAAGAGAGGATGTATTGAAAAAATCTCAGGGATTTACCCTCATTGAGCTGATGATCGTTGTTGCTGTCATCGGGATCCTGGCTGCCATCGCCATTCCCAACTTCCTGAACCTTAAGGACAAGGCTATCTGGGGGACCGCCAGGGCCAACCTGGAAGCAGTGCGAACCTCGCTGGCCGCCTACTCCGCCGACAGCAATCAGAACCGATACCCACTGGGAACTTTAAATTTCGCGGAATTCAGAGCTGCAGTTCCCAAGGCTAATCTGCCGGCCAGTGAGCCCCTGGCAAAACTGCGTGGGGGCACCTTCAGCTACGCGAGTGCTGATGGGAGCACCTTCACCGTCTCGGCCAGGGCTGACAACAGGGCTTACGACCTCATGGTCGCATCGCCCAGCGGCCTAACTC
>JALHUC010000173.1 GCA_022865845.1 bacterium
AAATCTGGAATAGCCAGGGTTGCAAATATGATCAGCGGTAAAAACTGCCTGTTGATTTGGTGAACAACTCGACATTGATGCAAATATCATACCGCTTCATAATCCCGCAACAATCTATTTTTTGTATTCAATTACAGCAAGTTACAAGGTTGTTTTCGAAACGGCCCTCCTCCCTACGAAAATAAATTGTAGCTATTCAACACAAAAGCGTTAAAATGCTACACTTTTTTATTTTGCTGGACAGCGGATTTTTTTTACTATCATACGTATGAATTATTGCACTCCCGAGATCAAGCGACCCTTCAAAGAAACCCTTTTAATCCTTACATCCATTACGTAGGGCGAAGGATGAAGGATGAAGGATGAAGGATGAAGGATGAAGGATGAAGGATGAAGGAAAAGCATTAATTGTCACAATTTAGCTGTCAAACGCTTTATTGATCTTTCTTCTGTATTTTTTTTTAATACTGTTCACAGATCATTATTTGTCTGTGGCGGTCCTTTCCCCGATACGAAGCCTGTCACGCCAAAGGCGTGAACACACCGATACCGCATTTACTCTTCCTTGACACTGACCGACCGGTCGGTCATAATTATATGCAGAAGGAGGAATGGGGAATAGTGAATGAGGAAGAACCCCTTATTGCCCATTCTTCAGCTTCACTGACAGGTTATCTGGAGCTGAAAATTGATATTATTTAAGATCCCCTCAAATGATTCACAAACACGTTTTATTCCCCCTTGCCGATATCCGAGCGCAGAGCAATCCTTCCTCCTCCCTCTCCCTCGACAAGCTCGGGATCCTGAGCATAGTCGAAGGGTTTCCTCCTTCCCTTTTCCGAGATTTCACCATGGTCGCTAAACTCGTCAACAAGGATCAAAAACGCCGTGACATCGCACAAGCCGCCATGGGCGTTTTTTCTGAGCGGGGTTTCGATGCTACCTCCATGAACCTGGTTGCAGGCGCTGCCGGTGTGGGGAAAGGCACCATCTACGAATATTTTGGCTCTAAAGATGAGATGATCGCCGCCGCGATCCTTATCTGGCTTGAAGATATTATAGAAGGAGCCCGATCCCTGAGCCAACGGATTGAGGACCCTGAGCTTCGCCTCCGGACATTTGTCAATGAGTCCATGGCAGAGTTTACGAGGGACCAGTCGGCCATTCAAACCTCTATCTCGGTGTTTCAGGTCGTTCTCTCAAACCTCGACAACAGCCAATGGTTCGATCCCATCCAGTCCGCTTTCAAGGAAACCTGGAGGATCATTGTTCAGATCATCATGGATGGCCATGAAAAAGGCGTCTTTAACATCCACGGACAGGGCGAAGCTGAAAAGATCGCCATTAACCTTGTGGCTTACCTGGACGGCATCTGTCTTCACTACTATGCCAGCGGCGGTCGATTCGATCTCATGACCCAGGTAGATCACTATATGGAATATCTGCTGGAATCGAGTTTGAAATAGGCGGTAATCGGTAATCAGCCTGCCTCGTCGAAGCTCGGGAATTTAGGGGTGAGCGAAGACGGGTGATCGGTAATCGGTGAAAGGGGAAAATAAAGTGAAAGGGCGAAGGGCGGAGGGCGGAGGTCGAAGTAGTCCATTGACGCGGAGACGCGGAGACACCCATCGACGCACTGTCGTTTGCTCAGGGCAGGCGGAGACGCGGTGGGAATGGAAGATCATCACCCAAAGAGTATCGATATTTATTGCCTTTTTTCTTGTCTGTTTTTTCAGCTCTAGCATTTCCAGCGCCGCCACTGCCAAAGAAATTCTGGAGAAGGTGGACGACCTGTGGCGGGGGGAATCCAGCTTCGCCGAGATGACCATGGATGTTGTTACAGAGAACTACGAAAGATCCATGAAGCTCAAGGCATGGTCCCTGGGTAAGGAACACTCTCTGTTCGTTATCACCTACCCTCCCAAAGATCGCGGGGTGGCCACCCTGAAAGCGGAAGAGAATATCTGGAATTATCTTCCAAGGGTCAATCGCGTCATCCGGGTGCCCACCTCCATGATGATGGCCAACTGGATGGGCAGCCACTTCACCAACGATGACCTGGTCAAAGAGAGCCGCATGTCGGAGGATTACGACGCCGAGGTCACCTTTGAGGGTGAAAAGGACGGCACAAATGTTTATGAAATCACCCTTGTCCCCAAGCCTGAAGCGCCCGTGGTCTGGGGGCGCATTGAGATCACTGTAGTCCAGGAAACCCTTATGCCTGTCAAATCCCTTTATTATGATGAGGATGGGGGGTTGTCCAGGACTATGATCTTTGACAAGGTAAAAATGCTGGGTGAAAGACTCGTGCCTACGGTCATGATCCTCATCCCCGAGGACAAACCTGAGGAAAAGACTGTGATCACATACGATTCTCTTGAACTGGGCCTTGGCCTTACCCCGGACTTTTTCTCCCGGGCTACCTTGACCCGGAAGGATCTGGTCCGATGACCCTCCTGAAAATGGCATGGAGAAACCTCTGGAGAAATCCGAAGAGGACCCTCATAACCCTCTTTTCCATGACCTTCGGCTTAACCATGATGATCGTGGGCTACGCCCTCTCTGACGGCATGCTCAACCAGATGGTCCACTACGCCACCCTGCTGGGGACCGGGCACGTGCAGGTCCACCACCCCGACTACCTGGAAGACCACTCTATCTATGATTCCATGGACGATCCCGCGGCTCTTCTTGCTGCCGTTACGTCCACCGGTCTGGGATCGGCATCCCCGAGGGTTTTCGCCACAGCCCTTGTCAGCTCCGGGCAGCAGTCAGCGGGGGGACAGCTGTGGGGCATCGATCCGGACCTGGAAAGCTCGGTCACCGAACTTGACCAACACCTGGAAACAGGCACCTGGCTGACGCCCGGAGCCAAAGGACAGGTTGTCCTCGGAAGGAACCTGGCAAAGACCCTTTCCGCAGGACCTGGCGACGAGGTCGTTGTTCTGACGCAGGCCGCCGACGGTTCCCTGGGAAATGCCCTTTACACCGTTTCAGGAACCCTGAAGAGCATCGGGGAGAGGCTGGACCGGGGAGGCGTCATCATGCATATCCGGGATCTTTCCGAACTCCTGGTGATGGATAGTGAGATCCATGAGGTCGCCATCAGGTTGAACGATCCCAATGAACTGGACTGGGCCACCCTCACTTTGAGCAAAGCACTGGACGAGGAAAAATACAAAGTTGAGAACTGGAAGCAGCTGTTCCCGGAACTGGCCGAATACCTGCGTCTGAGTTCCAGCAGCATGACCATCGTTCTCTTCATCATCTTCGCCGTGGCCTCCCTGGGTATCGTCAACACGCAGCTCATGTCCCTCTTCGAACGCACTCGGGAAGTGGGCATCATGAGGGCTTTGGGGATGGGCCCCCTGTCCGTCGTCTGGCTTATCCTCTTGGAGACTGTTTTCCTCATCCTTATGGCCGCGGTAACCGGAGGGATCGCCGGTATCCTCTGGGCGCTCCGGTTGGAACACGTCGGCTGGGACATCTCCTGGATGGGCGGCAGCTTCGCTTTCGTGGGAGTCGCCTTCGATCCGCACATGTACGCAACCCTGACATCGGTCGCCGTAATTCATTCCATCGTCGTCATGATCGTCGTCGTCCTGATGGCGAGCTTGTATCCGTTTATCAGGGCGGCCAGGATCTCGCCCGTGGACGCCATCGGGAGGGGACGCTGATGGTCATGAAACTGGCTTTCAGGAACCTGCGCAGGAACCTGCGCAGGTCGCTTTTAACGGTAACCGCCATTGCGCTTGGTACAGCTCTCGCTCTTTTTTCCATAGGCCTCGGTGACGGTGGCCACCGGCAGATGATCGAGAACGGGGTCCGCATCGGCCAGGGTCACCTCACCGTCCAGAGGGAGGGGTTCCTGGAGTCGCCCTCATCTTCCCTGTACATCCGCGATCCAGGCCCCTTCCTGGATGCCGTCACGTTGTCTCCATACGTCGATAATGCTTACCCCAGGATCAGGGGAGAAGGTATCCTGGCCACCGCGGCGGGAGCGGAAGGTGTCATGTTCCAGGGCATCGACCCCGCAATGCCCGGAGAGGCAACCATATTCCGCGACAGCCTCACAGAGGGGGAGTTTCTCACTGACTTTAATGCTGCCCAGGTCGTTCTCGGGAAGAAGCTGGCTGACAGGCTGAAGCTGGCCCTCGGCAAGAAGGTGGTCCTCACGACCCAGGACGCGGGCGGCGAGATAACGAGCACGCTTGTCAGGGTCAAGGGCATCTTCCGGAGCGGTTCCGGCACCATCGACGGCAGTATCTGCCTTATGCCCATGGGCTACCTTCAGAAGGCGCTGGGCATGGGCGAGGGCGTCACTTCCATAGCGATATACCTTCATAACCCATTCAAGCAGGAGGAAGCCCTGGCGGATATCGGCAGGCAGCTGCCCCCCGGACCGGAGCACCTTTACGAGTGGCAGACCCTGCAGCCGGACCTCAGAGATTACGTCGTTATCGATGACGCCTTCGGTTACATGATCTACGCCATTGTCCTGCTCATCGTGGCCATAGGGGTGCTCAATACGATCCTCATGTCCGTAATGGAACGCCGCAGGGAAATAGGGATACTCACTGCTGTGGGTATGGAGAACCGGGACGTCATGAAGATGATCCTCGTGGAAACGGTGTTCATCACCTTTATGGGGATCACCCTGGGCGTTATCATCGGGCTGGGGGTGAACTGGTATTTTTCCACCTACGGCCTGGACCTGTCCTCCCTGTCGTCCCAGAATGACTGGAGTCTTGCCGGAACGGTGATCGACCCGGTCCTGAGATCACACCTCAGGCCGCACAGAGCTGTGGGACTGTGCCTGGCTGTGTTCCTTTTAACCGTAACCATGGGCATCTACCCCGCATGGAAAGCTTCCAGAATACTGCCGGTGGAGGCGATGGAAAAACCGTAAACAGAGTCCAACGTCCAATGTCCAAAGTCCAAAGGGAGTCCAGACCTTTTGAATTTTGAATTAATCAGGAGATTTGCCATGAGAACAGTACCAAGTACCAAGTAGAGAATCAAAGCACATTGGTTTTCTGGCTCCCGGGTACTGGGTACTGGGTACTGGGTACTCACAATCGACATCACGGAGGTAAATCATGTCGATAATAAAAACCGAACACCTTTCCCGCTATTATAAACAGGGTCCCGTGCAGATCCATGCCCTTCAGGATGTGAACCTGACCATTGAAAAGGGTGACTTCGCGGTCCTCGCAGGACCCTCAGGTTCCGGGAAAACAACCCTTCTCAACATGATCGGGGCCCTGGACAAACCCTCAGAGGGCAAGGTGTGGCTCGATGGACACGAGATAACAAACCTGTCGCGCCGGCAGACATCTCACCTAAGGAGAGACCGGATCGGCTTCGTCTTCCAGTTCTACAACCTGATCCCTGTTCTGACCGCCTACGAGAATGCCGAATTCGTCCTTCTGCTCCAGGGAGTCGATCACGATATCAGGAAGAAAAAGGTCATGGCCCTTCTGAAAAAGGTGGGCCTGGAGGGGCTCGAGAAGAGAAAACCCCATGAACTTTCCGGCGGTCAGCAGCAAAGAGTGGCCGTAGCGAGAGCTCTTGCCTCCGATCCAGCGGTGATCCTGGCGGATGAACCGACGGCAAACCTTGACAGCCACACAGAAGAGGGGCTCATGGATCTCATGGAGGATCTTAACCGGGAAATGGGAACAACCTTCCTGTTCTCATCCCACGACCCGGAAGTGATCAAACGGGCCAGGAGGCTCATCGTACTGAGGGATGGGGAGATCATATCAGACAAGCGGATGAGTCCAGAGTCCAGCGACCAGAGTCCAGAGGATTCCGGAGTCTAGTGCCAGAGCCCTCGGGGGAATAATGTTCTTAATATCGATCGTCATGCGCAATTTACCTCTGGACCCTGGACTTCTTTCTCTGGACTCCACCCATGCCGGACATCCCTGGTTATGAAAATCACCCTTACCCAAATACTTGTCCTTACGACATTATGCATCCTCTTGCTCATCCCGGCAGAAGAATGTCCGGCATGGGTGGGCCTCGAACTCGACGGCAAGTTCACCGGCATCGACGATCCTTACGGAGCCACAGGGGCTGAGGGATACGGCTCAATGTGGGAGCTTTCCGGCAGGGTCATGTACCTGGAAAGCTTCGGCACCCTGGACACGGAATTTCACTGGCTCGGCCAGCTGACCCGATCCACAGGCATAATAACCCTGTCCTCACCATCAGCTGACACCCCTTTCCGCAGCCTTAACCTTGAAAAAGTGCATTATGAGGATGATAAGACATCTGTATTTTCCGAGATCGACCGGCTTTCCCTGAGGTGGAACCCTCCGGGTGTCAGCCTGACAGCCGGAAGACAGGCCATCAGCTGGGGGGAGGCCTTCTACTTCAATGTCGGAGACCTGTTTGGCGCCTTTCCAGTCACCGAGACCAACCGCCGCTACAAACCCGGTATCGACGCCATGAGCGCAGTGCTGAACCTGGGCCCCTTTTCCGAACTCTCCCTGGTGGGGGTACCTGCCGAGGAAGAGGATGGCAGCGCCGCAGCTCACCTTCTCTTCCCCCTCGGTCCGGGTACATTGTCCTTCACTGGCGGCCGCGTTCTCAGCGACTACAAGACTGGAGCCGGCTATACGGTGGATGTAGGGGGTACACAGGTCTACAGTAGCCTGCTGTTGACGAGGACCCAGGAGGATGAAGAGTATTCCCAGATGGTTGTGGGAGCTCAAAGACAGACCGGCCCCCAAACTTTTCTCATCGGCGAGATCTACCGTAACGGGTGGGGAACCACCGATCCGGATCAGTATCCAGACCTGATACTCACCGACGAATACAGGTACGGCCAGGCTCTTACGCTGGGAAGGTACAACATGGCCCTTCAGGTATCACGGCAGGTCAGTCCCCTCATGACTCTGACACCGGCCATTTTCGCAAACCTGTCAGACGGCAGCACACTACTGCGCATGGACGGTTCCTGGTCCCTTTCGGACCTGACCGGTCTCACCGGCGGGCTATTTATCGGGATGGGCGAAAGGCCGGATGCAGGGATACCCCGGAGCGAGTACGGAAGTATACCGATCTCGATCTATGTGGAGGTGGTGCATAGTATCTAGTGCACTTGTGCACCAGTGCACCGGTGCACTGATTCTCTAGCCCCTAGACCCTGCCTTTACTCATCAAGATGTATCCTGGGAAGCTTGATGGTAAAAACGGTACCCCCTTCGGTTCCGGAACGGAAGGTGATCTCTCCCATGTGGAGCTTGACGATGCGGCTTACGATGGTCAGGCCCAGACCCGTCCCGACATTTCCCTTGTCCCTTGCCAGGGAGGTTCGGTAGAACATATCGAAGATTTTTTCCGAATCTTCCTCTTCGATACCTATCCCCGTGTCAGCGATCTGGATACATGACACATCACCCTCTTCCCAGGCATCCAAAGTGACCTGACCATCCTTCGGTGTGTACTCGATAGCGTTGGAGAGTATATGCCGCATTGCGCTATAGAGCAGCTCGCGATCGGCTTCCATTGGTGAGAGGTTGTCTTTGTACCTGAGCGTCAGGGAGATCCCCTTGTCATCCGCCTTGAGCTGGAACTGTTCCCTGATCCTGGCAAGCTCTTTCACCAGGTTCTGGGGAGTAATGTTCAGTTCATAACCGCCTGAATCCAGGATCGCCAGCTCCCTTACATCGTCAATGAGCCGCTCCAGCATTTTCGAATCATGGTTCGCCTCTTCAAGGATCCTCTCCAGGTCAGGGTTATCGCCAATGGGAAGCTCATCAGAAAACCTCTGGAGTACTGACCGTATCCTTATCAAAGGTTCCCTGAGATCGTCTGAAACAAGGGTAAGGAAGTGCCGCCTCCCATCAAGGGCCCTCCGAAGATCTTCAGCCTGGACCCGGGCCCCATCGACGAGAATACTGTTATGAATGATCTCGCCGAAATGGTGTCCAAGCATGGTGAACAGGTCCAACTCTTCTTTGGTGAAGATGTAGGCATCCGTAGACACAATCCCCATCACACCCAGCACCGTTTCCTTGGAGGACACCGGGAAAAGAGCCACTGACACGATGCCGCTCATATTCAACGCTTGAATAAGAGAATCAGGCATGCTGTCCGTCTGCTGAACGACCATGGGCTTCCTGGTTATGAGCACTTCACTGAGGATCGTGTCCTCGATATTCAACAGATCCAGCTGAGCGGAGAACTGTTCCCAGCCTTCCCATCGCATCTTGATGTTGACCAACCTGTGATCCTCGGATGAATTGATAAAACCGCCGTCAAAACCCATGATGCTGATGACCCGCCCCAGAAGGTCAGTCCACAGTTCTTCAGGCTTGATACCTGCCTGAAGATTCTCCGTTATGGTGTGGATAGCCATGAGCACCCTGTTCCTTGAACTGAGGGCCTTCTCACTCTCTTCAAACTTGACGAAGGTGAATACAAGGAAAAACGCGGCTGGAACAAGAAGCTGAATGTATTCCTCAAAAGGCTCTACAAGTGCCTCATAACCGACCCACTCCATAAAATTGGGAATGGCGTTTAGCGAAAACAGCACAATGAGAAGCGTCAGGGGTTGGAATAACCTCTTCTGCCTGACTGGTGGCTGGAGGACGATCCACAAGGCATAGGCAAGAAAGAGAATGCCCAGGAGATCCAGGAAGCTGATGAGGTTCATAGTGTATCCCTGCTCTCATCTGCGCTGCCCAGCAATATGCGGCGGCAGCCAACAGCCACATACATAGCGCCTGCCGCCGACAGGGAATGCTCCATAATATTGATCAGGTCTTCGAGGAAGAACTCTTCAAGATTAGTGAGGAAAAAACTGCCGACTACACAGAAAAACCCATAGGTGATGAAGGCGTAATTGCCACCAAGGAGGGTCCTCCTGTTGTAGATCACATAAAGGAGAACCAGGAGACAAAGGGAAAGCCCCAGCATTTCGGATGTATTGAGCGTTACACCAGACATATACACTCCCCTCGTTCTTGATATTCTAACCGGTATTTGGGAGGAAAAAAATCATTTTTCACAATGTTAAATGCCGTGAACCGTGATCGGTGATCGGTGATCGGTGATCGGTGAAAGCAAAATATCTGTGCAGAAATGATGTCAAGTACGAAAGTCAATTGAATGTTGAATATAGGATGTTGAAGTTGATCATACCGATTACTGATCACCGATTACTGCTTTTCCTTTGGACATTGGACATTGGACTTTGGACTGATCCTACATGTCCTTGCATCGCGGCCTTCCGGCGGCTATTATTAAAAGATGGAAGATGAGGCGCCAGCAAGGCAGTGGGATCCGTGCCTGAAGTGCCAGGGATCGGGTTACCAGGCCATGGGGTGCAATCTCTTTCCTTGTCCGGAATGCAATGGAAAGGGAATCGCCGAGTCCGAAAAAATAGTCCAAAGTCCAAAATACCAGGTCCCAGAATTAAAACACTGAGGACCGTTTATTTAGCAGGCGAGGATATTACTGTTCCTTCAGATTAGAAGAATTTCTCCGGTATGTTTTATAGCTCATTCACATCAGCAAGTCCTATCAAGCCATCAAGACACCAACCAGATTTCCATCCATTCCTTTCTCCTGCATTAGCCCGCAACCTGTTTGTGTAAGTGAGGCAAGGTTTATGGATCGAGGTACATTGACGAGACCCGGTTCCATTCCGATAGTGGGCCTGCGC
The DNA here is from genome assembly GCA_022865845.1 of bacterium. Classification (GTDB taxonomy): domain Bacteria; phylum BMS3Abin14; class BMS3Abin14; order BMS3Abin14; family BMS3Abin14; genus JALHUC01. The sequence continues at coordinate 9,680 of JALHUC010000173.1, forward strand.
AGACCGGGGGGCCTTCCATGGATACCGGGGAGATGGATCAGAAAACGTTACTCGCCTGGAGCGTCAGAAGAGCTTGCCAGCCTATTTGGCGCCTATCATTACATCCAATCTATTTTGGACATCGAGAAGATCAGATCGAATATTCCCCCTCGCTCCTGTAATGATGCCTGCCACCGGTGCGGCCAATGCTGCGCGGAGCTCCTCCCCGAACCGATATCCGACGAAAGAATGCTTCGTTGGACAGACGCCGGGAACCCGGCTCACATGTTCCATGCCCCCATCACGGAAGGTCCCCGGGCAGGGAGATTTTACACCGGCTGGTATTACCAGGGTGTTAGGCTTAAGATGTGTCCCCTACTGCTCCGCGATCCCGCCACCGGCGACAAGTATTGTGTCGTTTACCATATGGGCGCGGGGCATCGCCCCCCCGGCTGCGAGGGGTTCAGGCCAAACTGGCCACACTGTGAGGTGAGTCAGAGACCGCTCGTTCCCTGAAGGAGTTCAGGGAACGAGGTACAAACCGTTTGACACGGAGACACGGGGACTCGGAGACCCGGAGAATTTTCACACCCCCGTCTCTCCTCCATCGCGTCACCGCGTCTGGTTTCTCCCCGCGTCGCCGCGTCACCGCGTCACCGCGTCCTGTACGTATTTAGCTCTTCCCCTGTTTACTTCCCCCTCAATTGCCTGATATCCTCCCGGAACGAACACGGCCAGTGCCCTTTTGTCAGCTCTCCCCCAGCTGGTCATATGGTTCAATGAACTGCCCATCCACTGAGGTACGCCTTGACCCAAAACAGCTCCCCCGGACCTGACCGGGC
>JALHUC010000174.1 GCA_022865845.1 bacterium
AGACGATGGCTATGCGCAGGATGTGAGGGATGGGCACCCGGGAGATGAAGCGTTCGAGCAGATCGTCCGACGGTTCGTTGACGAGATCCAGGAGCAGTTGCATCGTCTCCCTGATCCTGCCCACCGTGTCCCCCCACCCCGCTTCGAACCCCTCTATGGCCAGGGTGGATTGGACCTCATGGTAGGGGGTGTGGTCCTCAAAGGCCGGAAGCTGATCCAGGATTTTTTCCAGCCTTTCGGTAAGCTGCTGAAAAGTGTCAATGATCGAGTCGTTGATCATCACATTTATTCCGTCAATTTTACCCCTTTTTATAAATTCGAAAAAAGCCTGGTTCCATTCACCGGGATTGCTGAAAAGCTGGCTGCTGAGATAACGGCTGAGAAACTTTATACCGTTACCGATGGATCTCCTGTCCCGTATGGATGGGGTAAAACTGTTGAAAGGACCAAAGTCAATATGAGGATGCTTATCCTGGCCACTCTCCATGAAAACGAAGGCGTTCTGAAGATCGAGGAAACTGGAGAGGGTTATCTCCTCGATATACTCCCCATCCTTGCGAATGAGGAAAAAACGGTACCGGGCGACCTCCTGCCGACGCATCACCACCAGGTGATCTTCGCAGGGGAAAAGGATCTGAACTTTTTTCAGAAATTTACTGATGGAAGAATTTTCGAAAAATTCCTCCGGCTTGTTTTCCTCAACACAATAGTCCGAGAGGATCTGGATGACATCATTTCTCAGGTACAGCCCCTTTTCCCGGGCACAGACGTAGGCCAGGAACTCCCGGAAATCGGCTGAATCTCTCTCTTCGATGACGCTTTTAAGAAGGTTAATGTCTATCATGGTCAGGTATTTATCTCCTCAAGAAAACCGTAATGTTTTATTGCCTCCAGAATGCCGCCCGCCCCGGGGCTGTCGGCGAAGTAAATATTCCTGCGGCCCCTTAAGTCCTCCAGTTCTGAACTATAGTTGCCCACGACCACCGCCCTGGGGTCGCCGCGCAGCATTTCGTCGTCGTTACCAGAGTCACCACAGACAAGGAAGTTCACCAGGGGGATCTCCCATTTATAGCTAAGATAACGGATGGCCTTTCCCTTGGATGCCCGGTAAGGAAGAATATCGAGATACTTCTGGTGAGAATAGATGAGATTGTACCAGCATTTGTTTCTCTGCAGGAGATCGTGGATCCGCGCCAGGTGGTCCTTATCCGGCTCCATGTAATAACTGACCTTGAAAGTTCGCTGGGTGTCCTCCTCCTGGTATTCCAGGAAAGGCAGGGGATCCAGCAACTCTTTGATCTTCTGCCTGTTCCACTTGTTGGAAATGTGGGTCCTCCATCCGTTCCCGGGCATGAGTCTCTTCCCATAGTAGATCTCTGACCCCACGGAGGAGATGACCACGTCCATTTCCTCAACTCCGTGCTGCTTTAAAAAAGCGACAGCAGAATCGAGGGTTCTCCCTGTAGCGACGCCGAAACCGACACGTTCCCTGTTCTTATTCATAAGCTCGAGCAGTTCAGAAAGTCCCGTGTTGTCCTTTCCTATGAGCGTGTTGTCGATGTCCGTGATAACGAAATGGTTCAGGGCTGTCAGCCGTCGACCGATGGGATCCTTGGGAAGGTCGTTCATTTTGACCGAGCTCTCATAATCCTTCCCGAGTTTTTCCACTTCCTTTAGATAACTCTTCGTGTGGCTGATCCACGTGTAATGCTCCCTGACGTTGAGTATGCCGTTCTTGGAAAACCTCTCCCACAGCCCTTCGTCAGCGAGGATCCTCCGGATCCCGTCAGCGATCTCCTTCCCGTCGGTGGCATTGACCAGAAGACCGTTGTCGCAATTGGCAAGGATATCCCTGGGGCCGCCGTCATCGGTCGACACGATGGGAAGACCGGTGGCCGAAGCCTCCAGGAGGGTCAGGCCAAAGGGTTCTGTCAGGGCCGGGTTGACGAAGACCCCCCTTTTCTTGGCGGCGATGCGATACAGTTCAGGCACCTCGTGCTCGAAATCGTGCTTCTTGGGGATCGCCATCTTGCCGTAAAGATCATATTTATCCATGAGCAGCAGCATTTCGGTCAGGACCTCCCTCTCGTTGTCCTCCATACTGCTGATGTCTTTTCTAAGGCCGGCGAAGATAGCCAGGTTGGCCATGACCTGGAGCTCCTTGTCCTCGCCATAGGCCGTCACAAGACCGGAGATATTCTTCCGTTTGTCGGGCCGGCAGAGGGCAAGGATGATGGGCTTTTCGGGATTCATGAAAAACCGGTTCAGTTCCTGATGAACGGAAGCCTTGGCGTGCATGGCGATATCCGACGGTTCCTGATCCTCGACCATATCGCGGTAGAAAGGGTAGAAGGCGTCCATGTCAAGGCCTGGCGGGATCACACGATACCCGGGTACGTTCCGGACTCTGTACATCCCGTACTGTTCGTCGATCTCCTGACGTGTGCTCGTAATGACAAGGTCCGCATGCTGCAGTATGTCCTCCTCCACTTCAATGCGATGATCGATCTTGTATTTTTTGACAATTTCACTTTCCTTCATCCCGTCATCAAGCAGCTTCTGCTTCTTGGCGCGGCCCAGTGAGTGACCTGTGAAGATGAACGGAACGCCGAAAGTGCTGGAGAGCTCCATGGCCACATAACCGCCGTCAGCGTAGTGACCATGGACGACATCCGGAATGGCGTTTTCACGTTTTATGAACTTGATGGTCTTGTCAACATATTCATCCAGATGAAACCACAGCAGTTCCTTCCTCATATATTTCTTGCCGCCGCACTGGATTCGCACAATGCGAAAGCCGTCTTCTACCTCCTCAACGGGATGTGAGTAATCCTGGGAAACGACCTTGTCATCGACAAGCCTGGTAAATAGATCGACCTGCCTGATGGACTCCTGTTTCGCAAGATGCCGGCAAAGTTCCAGAACATATTTGATCTGGCCTCCCGTATCGGCATCCCTTCCCATCTCGGGGTTTTCATTCCGGACAAGACCGTGAATACTGAACATCTGTATGTAAAGACCTTTACTCTTCAATGTCGTTATCCCCCATCAGCTTCAAGTATTTACTGTAAAACAGGTCCGTGTCCGGAAGCCCGCCTTTAAAACCGCAGATCTCAGCGGAGAACCGCGAGGCGACGGGGAGGATCCTTTCAGGATGCCAACCGCCGAGATATCCTATGGCCAGAATGGATGCATAAGCATCTCCAGCACCCACGGTATCAGCTACCACCAGTCCTTCAACTGGCCCTATGGAGTAACTGCCCTGCTGATCGTGGATCTTACTCCCTTTATCTCCCCTGGTCAGGGCTACCAGTTCGATACCATACCTCTCCATAATATAACGACATTGATCATCCTCCGGATAGTTTCCTCCCAGGAGGCTGGTGATGGTTGCCAATTCCTCTTCATTGAGCTTCAGGACGTCAGCCCTCGTGAGAGACTCTTCCACCACTTCAAGAGAATAGCATCCGGGTCTCAGGTTCAGGTCACACAGGAACCTGACCGTCTCTTTGGCGTACGAAAAGACCTCCTGCATAAATCGACGCCCCGGTGAAGTTCTCTGGATCAAGGTACCATAATAGATCAATCTCGGGTCCTGGTTGAGGAGTGACCTGACTTCCTGATCGACCTCGAGGTGGTCGAAAGCGACATCGGACACGATGTCGAAAACAGGAACACCCTCCCCGTCGATAGCCACGGTTACCTTCCCCGACCGGTATTTTTGATCAACCTGCAAGTCCTTCTCGCTATATCCGTTCACCTGAAGAAGTGTTTTCAGTTCTCTGCCTTCCGGATCATCGCCCACACGTGTGATGAAATGAACCGGAAAGCCCAGTTTTTTCAAGTGATAGGAAAAGTTGAAAGGCGCTCCACCAACACGTTGATAATCGGGGAAGTGGTCGAAAAGGAGCTCGCCGATAGAAAGTATCATGATCTTCCCTCTCAAAATAGGTCGAAAACCTTAGTAAAATCCCGAGCTGATATTATCAAGGAAAAAGATTATGTCAAAAAATACCCCCGGTGTCAGAAAGTAACCTTGGGGTCGTATCTTAGGGACTTCTGAGACTTCTGGGGGTCAGGGGATGAATTATG
>JALHUC010000175.1 GCA_022865845.1 bacterium
GATCCTGTAAGACTTGCTGGCGCGCAGTCTTGCTGCACGAAAGATCCTGAGAGGATCATCCTCAAAGGTCAGCCGCGCCGGTATGGGTGTCCTCAAACGACCTTCTTTAAGATCTGCCAAACCACGACCACCGGGATCCAGAACACCAACAGTTTCAAAAGGCCCTGCTTTTGAAGGCTCTGGCCCTGCAAGCTCTACATAAAGCGCATTGAGAGTAAAATCCCTGGAAAGGGCGTCCGCTATGAGCGGGTCCGAAGAAATGCAGGTCAGGGTACTCCTCAGGTGAGCCTGGGCGAACTCGATCCGGGATTCGCCACCATATACGAGGTGGGTACCGAACCTGGGAAAAGAGACAGGCTCACCCACTCCCCTCGCTCTGGAAACTTCACCTGCTAATCGCTTTGCCCCTTCATCACCGCCGCCAAAGACAACAACATCCCACTCACCGGAAAAGTGTCTCTCTTCCAAAATGTCGCGAACAGCACCGCCCACCAGAAAAACACGTAGCCCCAACCGCATCGCGACCGGGGCTACCTCATCAAACAGCGAATTTAAAGGCTCCCTGAACCAGGGAGGGATCCTAACTATTTGGTTCTTTCCTGCCGGCCCCTTCATCTCCCTCTGTCACCCCTGTTCTTTTCCGCTGGCTGCCTTTTTCGAGAAGATAATTTATTCTGTAAAAGAGGTCCTGCTGGTCGAAGGGTTTGACTATGTGCTCATCAGCGCCCGCCTCAAAAACCCGCCGTGCCACCTCCTTACCCCCGGCTGCCGAAACCACTATGATGGGTATTTCCCCTATCTCATTATCCTTGCGGATCCTCCGACACACTTCGTACCCATCGATCTCCGGCATCATGAGGTCAAGCATGAGGAGATCCACACGGTGTTTCTTTGCGTAATGGACAGCCTTGGTCGAATGGGAGGTGTACCTGATGTTATACCCTTCCTTGGGGAGTATCATTTCCATCATTCTAAGGAAGGCCTTATCGTCATCCACAACCAGAATTGTCTCGCTCTTGCCCTTCGGGGTCGGCCGCACCCCCTTCATCTCGGGCACTGTGCTGCCCGCATCCGGATGTTTTGGTTTATCCGGTTCACCAACAGGCATAAGGATCAGGAAGCAGGTCCCCGTATCTTCATCACTTTCCACAAAAACCTTCCCATGATGGGCAACAACGATCTCCCGAACAATGGAGAGGCCAAGTCCAGATCCGCCAAAACGCCGTGTCGACGAACTGTCCACCTGATAGAAACGTTCAAAGATTTGATCCAGCCGATCCTTGGGAATACCGATCCCGTTGTCTACAATCCTAAATTCGATGAAGTCGCTCTTGGACTTGGCGCTCAGACTGATCTCTCCCCCCGTTGGGGTAAACTTCAACGCATTGTCCAAAAGGTTCTGGAAGACCTGGAGCATTTTATGAAAATCCCAGTGGACGGCGGGCATCTCATTCCCGATGTCAACCGTGACCACGATCTCCTTGGCTTCATATTCGGGACGAAAGTTTTCCACCGCCTTGCTGATCAGGGCATCCGGCGTAAAGGCCTGCTTGTTCAATTTATACTCACCCGCCTCGATCCGTGTAAGGTCCAGCAGGTCTTCGATGAGCCCCAGTTGATTTTGGCCCTGTTCCTTGACCACGGTTACTATGTCTCTGAGTTCCTTGCTCGGGTTGCCGTAGTTCTTGTCAAGGACAAGGGAGAGGTAACCGTTGATGACGGTCAAGGGGGTCCGAAGCTCGTGGGACATGATGGAGAGAAACTTGTTCTTCACCTCATTGGCCCGCTGAAGTTCCTGGTTCATGCCTTTCAGAATATTATAGTTTTCCTGAAGCTTGCTCTGGGCCTCTTCAAGTTCCGCCGCGGTTGACTGAAGCTGCATATAGGAAGCCTGCAGCTCCTCGTTGGCCGATTCGATCTCAAGGTACCTGTAATTGATCTCTTCCTGTTTTTCCCTGAGGGTCTTTGTCCGGCTGTCCACCTTCCGTTCCAGCGTCAGGTTCAGCTCTTCAAGCTCAACCTTATTTTGTTGAAGCCGCTTCTCCCTGTTAGCCAATACCTCGGCCATGTAGTTGAAGCGTTCAGCAAGGATCGTCAGTTCATCGCGGCCTTTAAGGTCGATACGAAAGTCGTAATCCCCTTTGACGATGGCTTCAGTTCCCTTGTTCAGCAACCGTATGGGCTTGGTCATGGCCGTTCCGAACACAATGATCCCTATAAGAACAAGCAGGATCGTCAGGATGATCGTCGCGTTGTGAGTTTTCCTGATCCTGGTGAGGTTGTGGCTCACCTCTTCATTGAGGTGCTGAGTCATGGGATTGAGGATGTTGCGCACGGCTTCGATATGGCCATGGAATCTGGAAAGGGTCATTTCCATATCCATAAGGACCCTATCGTAACCAGTGCCTGCTCCGCTGGTCAGGATGATGCTGGTCAGCATGGTCAGGTCAGAGAAGGTCGTTTCCATTTTACTGGTCATGACGTGAAGATCCCGGACCAGTTTATCGGGCCTGTCGTGACAGAGGCCGCAGCTGTTGTTGGTGAGGCTTTGGGACATTATCTGATCGTTGAGGTCAACCATACCACCCTGGATCTCCTCCACCTGATCGAGGAGCACCCTGATGTCCGTCTCGGTGTACTGGACTTTTTCAAAACCCTTTATGGTCTGAAGAGTCTTAATGTCCAGAGAGGTAATTGTGGTGGAAACACGGTCAATCAGGAACCGGGCGGTATTGACCTCGTACAGCTGACCCATGATATTGGAAACCAGCCCGCCGCCAATAAGAACAACAATAAATAACCCCACGAGACCTGAGATGAACCTTTTCCTCATACCCTGGACTCCATCTAGTTATCCAACACCTTGATGTTGTTGATCTCGTAACCGCTTTCCTTGACCATCTGCCTGACACCATCGTATTCATCCGGAGAGGTCTTCACGAACTTCAACGCTCCAAACATCTTGAGGACCTCCTGGCCTTCCTGATGAGAATCCATCCTGAGGAAGACTCTTCGCATGGACTCCCTTATCTCCTGGGGGATTTCCGCTCTGACTACCAGGGTTGAATCCGGGTAATTTCCGCCCGTGTAGAGAATCTCGATCTTTTCACCAAGTTCAGGTTTGCGCTTTATGAACTCCTTGAATACTGTGTTTTTCGCCGCGCCGATGTCCGCAATACCGTTGGCAACCATCCACACGGCAGCATCATGGCTTCCCGCGAACCTGATATTGGAAAAGAATTCACCGGGCTCCTTCACTCCATTACTTTGAAGCAAACTCAGAGGAAAGAAATACCCGGCCGAGGTGTGGGGGCCCACAAAAACGAAAGACCTCCCCTTCCAGGTGGCAATATCACGGGTCACAGGC
>JALHUC010000016.1 GCA_022865845.1 bacterium
CTCCGGATCCTGTTTGAAAGGAATGAAGAAAAATAGTGGAAAGCAGAAAGGGGAAAAAGGAAGGAAAGGGCTGCAGTTGAGTGCACCAGTGCACTGGTGCACTAGTGCACCAGAACCATCCAAACCGTTTGGCCTTGTGCCTTTTTGTTCCCAATGGTAACTTTACTAAATTTTGGTGGACCCCGGGGTCGACCTCCCCTTCAAACTGCGGGAGATGGCTTCTTACGGGTCCTTCGCGCGCCATAGTCCCCTGTACACTGAATGTCAAGGGAGTCTTCAGGCAGGGCGCTGATATCAACGGCAACGGAGGAAGCATCCTATGAAGGAAACCCATACCGAACAGATCCGAAACGTGGCTATCATCGCCCACGGAAGTGCCGGAAAAACGTCCCTGGCTGAAGCGATGCTTTTCAACGCCGGGGTTGTGAACCGACTGGGCAAGGTAGAGGAGGGTAACACCGTGATGGATTTCCTCCCGGAGGAGATCTCACGTCAGATCAGTTCCAGCGCTGCGACAGCCACCTTTCCGTGGAAAAATCATCAGGTCAACATCATTGACACGCCCGGGTTTCAGGATTTTATTTCCGATGCCCTCTATTCGCTGAGGGTGTCTGACGCGGTGATCGGCATTATCAGCGGCGTTTCCGGTGTCAAGGTGAACACCGAGAGGCTGTGGAAAAAGGCCAGGGACCAGAACCTTCCGGGCGCCCTATTCATCAACAAGATGGACCGGGAGCGTGCGGATTTCAATAAAGCCATAGCCGATGTTGAGAAAACCCTCAAAACCAGGCCTGTCCTCCTTCAGATCCCCATCGGTGCGGAAGCCGACTTTAAAGGTGTTGTGGACCTTATCTCCATGAAGGCCTGTCTTTATGAGATGGATGGCAGCGGCAAGTTCACGGAACACGATATTCCCTCTGACCTGAAAGAAATGGCGGACGATTACCGGGAAAAACTGGTGGAGTTTGCCGCCGAAGGTGACGACGATTTGGTTGAGAAGTACCTCGAGACCGGCGAACTTACCGATGATGAAGTTTTTCATGGGCTCAGGGCAGGAGTCATTGCCGGTGATATCGTACCTGTTTTCTGTGGGTCTGCGACCCTGAACATTGGAGTGAGGAAACTCCTTGATGCCGTGGTGGCCTTGATGCCGTCCCCTATTGACAGAGGTGCGGTGACCGGGACAGACAGCAAAGGGGCAGAGGTGGTGAGAAATCCGTCGGCTGATGAGCCCTTCGCAGCTTTTGTTTACAAAACCCTGGCTGATCCTTACGCCGGCAAGCTCACAATCTTCAAAGTCATATCCGGGTCGCTCAAGGCCGACAGCGGTTTCTTTAACGCCAGCCGGGATGCAAAAGAACGGTTTGGCAACCTGTTTCTCCTCCAGGGAAAAAAACAGGTCAATGTGCCCCAGGTCACCGCGGGTCAGCTCGCCGGTGTGGCAAAACTCAAGGAAACGAGAACCGGGGACACTCTGACCGCTGAGGGCCAGCCATTTATCCTGCCGCCCCTCAGCCTCCCGGAACCTTCCCTTTCCTACGCAATCAAGCCCAAGTCCAAAGGGGACGAGGAGAAAGTCAGCGCGTCCCTGGCACGGCTTCTGGACGAGGATCCATCTCTCAGGGTTAGGAGGGACGAGGCCACCAGGGAGAGCATTCTTTCGGGTATGGGACAGCAGCACATCGAGGTCACGGTGGAGCGTCTCAAGTCAAAATTCGGCGTCGAGGTGGAAATGGCCATCCCCAAGATCCCTTACAAGGAAACGATAAAGGGCAAGACCAGCCTCCAGAGCAGGTACAAGAAACAAACCGGTGGGCGCGGTCAGTTCGGAGACGTGTGGCTTGAGATCGAACCTTTACCCCGCGGCGGTGAGTTCGAGTTTGTAGACAAGATCGTCGGGGGCGCCGTCCCGCGGCAGTATATCCCTGCTGTTGAAAAGGGGCTTCGCGAGTCGCTGGTCGAGGGTGCCCAGGCCGGTTATCCTGTGACCGATGTCAGGGTCTCCCTTTACGACGGATCCTACCATGCGGTGGATTCCTCGGAAATGGCCTTTAAAATAGCCGCCTCCATGGGTTTTAAAAAAGGTTTCATGGAGTGCAACCCGATAATTCTGGAACCCATCGTCAATATGGATGTCACGGTACCGGACGATTTTATGGGTGCAGTGATCGGTGACCTGAACCAGAGACGTGGAAAGGTCGTTGGGATGGATCCCAGGGATGGTGTACAGGTCGTTAAGGCCCAAATTCCCATGGCGGAGATTCTGACCTATGCTCCTGATTTGAGGTCCATGACCGAGGGTCGGGCCTCTTTTGTCACATCTTTCTCCCATTACGAGGAGGTGCCGGCGCACCTGACTGGAAAGATCATCCAGGAGTCTGCCGGCAAAAAGGAAAAGGAATAGAGTATGGGCGACGATTTCGATCTTTTCCCCAAACGGGAAAATCTGGACCCCTTTTCCTTCGGTAAAAAGGAAAAGACTACCGAATCGGATAAGCCGGACAGTGGAGAAGACCTGTTCGGTCAGGAAGAACCGGCTCTGGGACCACTGCCTGATCTTTCCTCCACCATGCCTAAAGGCACCCCTGAGGTACCACCACCGATTCCCGATCTTCCCCTTGGTGAACCGACGGCAATGGAGCCTTCTCCCGAATTCGGGATGCCCCCCCTTCAGCCGCCCCCCTCTCCGACTCCCTCTCTGCCTGATGCTGCCGTTCCGGACCTCCTTGACGGGATTCTTTCAGATGGGCCCATTTCGGAGGAAAAGACCATTGACGAACCGGTCTTCGTGCAGGAACAGGTAGTGGATGACGCAGTTGTGAGGAGTTCCAGGAAGTCGCCCTCGCCCTTTGTAGTCATTGGCGGCGCCCTGATTATAATAATTGGGCTTCTCTACGGGGCATTGACCTACCTTAAGAGAGATAAGGCACCAATGCCGGCAATCCCTATTCCGTCGGTGAGTGTTGCCGTCACCCCCCTCAAGCCGGAACCTGTACCTGATAGTGTTATTACTGAAGTCCAGGCCGAGACCCCGCCTGGTAGTGAGACGATCCAGCCTGTCGAGACCTCAGTGGATACCCCAGTTGATACTGTAGTCACTCCACCTGAAACGGCTCAGGAGACGGCCCCGGTGATTATAAAACCCACGTCGAAACCTGAACCAACGCCGGATGCAGATCCGGTCGCAGTAGCAGGTTCGGTCCAGTATTCCCTGCAGATGGGCGCTTTCATTCTCGACTCCAGCGTTGCCGAACTTGAAAAGAAGCTGCGCGGACTGGGATACGAACCTTTCCTGAAAAAAGGATCGACGACAGCTATGATGAACATGTTGACGGTGGGCCCCTTCGGTAGCGTCAATGACGCCAGAGCCGCTCTTGCCAAACTCAAGGAGGCGGGTGTTGACTCCAATATGCGGCGTCGCGACGACGGAGGCGCCATCATCAATGCCGGTAGCTATTTGCTGGAGGAAAACGCTACCAGTATCATGAAGAAGATCCGCTCCATGGGCTATCCGGTAAAACTCCAAAAGCGGGAGGCCAGGCTGCCCATGACTTTCGTTCGTGTGGGGCGTTATCCCGGCACGGATGATGCCGCCATTGCCAAACAGGAGCTCAAGGACAAAGGGTTGGAAGGTGTTGTGGTCAAACTCCAGTGAATTCTGCCCCTCATCCCGCCGCCATA
>JALHUC010000176.1 GCA_022865845.1 bacterium
CACTTGGGAGGAATTCCGAGAAGGTTTACCATCACCCGCGATATCACCGAACTGAAAAAAACCGAGGAGGCTCTTATTAAGAGCGAGGAACAGCTGCGCGCCTCACTTGGCGAGAAGGAGATCCTCCTAAAGGAGATCCACCACCGGGTGAAGAACAACCTCCAGGTCATCTCAGGTCTCCTGGATCTGCAGGCCCACCACATCGGCGATCCAGCGGGACGCGAGATCTACAAGGAGAGCCAGAACCGGGTTATCACCATGGCTCTCATACATGAGGAGCTATACAGGAGCGCTAACCTTTCCCAGGTTGATTTTTCCGAATACATACAGAACCTGTGTGAAAATCTCATGATCTCCTATGGAGTGAACCGGAAACGGATCAAGCTGGATATCAGCGCTGAGAAGACCGATATGGTGGTAGATACCGCCATCCCGTGCGGCCTTATCATCAATGAACTGATCACCAACACCTTGAAACACGCATTTCCCAACAAGCGAAAAGGGACGATCAGCCTCTCCTTCAAGCAGCTGAAAAACAAGAGCTATCTGCTCACAGTAAGCGACGACGGTATCGGGATGCCCAGGAATGTTGACATCAACAAAACAAAAACCCTGGGGATGCAGCTGATCACGGTCCTGGTCGGGCAGCTAGGCGGAACACTCAAGATAAAGCGCAGGGAAGGGACCAGTTTTATGATAAACTTCAGGGAATACCACGAGGCTGGAAGTGTCCTTTACTGACAGCGTTTCCCTTTCCACGTAGTTAAAAGGAAAAAGGCAAAACTTCCAAGTTACTATTCTTCTTCTGACAGCGGGGCCTTTGGGGGACCCATAATGATCCAGCAAAATGAATTGATCACCTTCCTGGTCGGGTTCGGGGTCGCGCTTTTTGTCTGGCTCAACAGGCGCCGCATCGCTCAGATCCCCGGATCCACCTGGCTCCTATTTTCCTACTCGGCACTGCTTGCAGGATGGACCATTACCATCATAGAAGGTTTTGTTCTTCCTGATCTCATGAACGCTCTGGAACACCTGTGCTACATGGCAAGTTCCGTGGCAGCTGCCGGCTGGTGCTGGATCGCCCTGGTCAAGGAGAGGGGCGCACAGTGAACTTCGTCAGCCTCATGGACCTTGCCGCCGCCACAGGTTCCCTGGCAGCACTCCTGTTTATTTTTTTCGCATCCAGGCGAACGACCTGGAAACCGGAGATCATCCTATTTACCCTCATCATAATTCTCACATTCAGTCATGATGTTGGAAATTTCCTTGAATGGGCAGGTTATACAAACTGGTTCGACCCGGCGGAGGATTTTCTGGAGACACTCACTGCCGCACTCTGGGCGTTCTTCTTCTATACATTTCTTCAGGAACTTAACGAGCTGAAGCTTCGGCAGATCCAGGAGCTCGATGAGAAGATCCTCGATGGGTCACCTGTGGCCTTTGTCCTGAGAGGTTCTGATCTGCGGGTCCTGAAGGTTTCCAGGGCGTTTAAAAAGGTAACAGGTTACGATCCAGCTTTCGTCATAGGTAAGAGTATTGAAGAGTTCATGCCAGATATGCCCGGCCGGCAGGAACTGGAGGCCAGGCACAAGAAGGTGCTGGAATCTGGAGAACAGGTGGGGCCAACGGAGGTAAAGGCACCATCCCCGGTCCCTCGGTATATTCGTGAGACGATCTTCCCGGTGAGCGGCCTGGAAGGAAACGTAACCAATACACTGAGCGTTCTGGAGGACATTACTGCCCAGGTAGAGGCAGAGAGAAAACTCAAGGAGGTCCAGGAGCTTGACGAGAAGATCCTGGACGGTTCCCCGGTAGCCTTTGTCCTCCACGATCTCGATATGCGTATCATAAGGGTGAGCAGCGCCTATGAAAAGGTGACTGGATTCAAAATAGAGGATGTACAAGGCCGCACACTGAAGGAGTTCATGCCCGACGGATCTCAGAAAGATGGCATTATCCAAAGAATCGAATATGTTCAGGAGCAGATGGTTCAGGTCGGACCCAAAGACATAGAATCTCCCGTCCTCGGCCACTATTTAAGGGAAACGATCCTGCCCATCTTCAGCCCGGAGGGTCGGTTGGTTAACACCCTTACCGTGCTGGAGGATATCACTGAACAAAAACACGCCAGGGAGGCCCTTGAGGAAAGTGAGTCCAGATACAAGATGCTCTTCGACAGTATTCATGACGGTGTGGTGGTCCATGAGATCGAGGAAGATGGACGCCCTGGGCGCTTTCTGGAAGTAAACCGCACATTTTGCCAAATGACGGGGTATTCCCGGAAGGAACTGCTCAAGATCACTCCCCTGGATTTGAGTGAAACCACCAAATTTAATAAAGCTGATTCGGTGAGGAATACTCTACTTGGAGGTGGATCAACCTCCTTTGAAAGGACCATCATTAGTAAAGCTGGTGCTACCATACCTTGCGAGATGAAAGCCCATTCTTTCCAGATGGGGGACAAGCAGGTAGTCCTCTCGGTGGTCAGGGATATCACGGAGAGAAAGAAAGCCCATGACAATATCAGCAGCTCCCTTGCGGAAAAGGAAACTCTCCTGCGGGAGATCCATCATCGGGTCAAGAACAACCTCCAGGTCATTTCAGGTCTTCTCAATCTTCAATCCCATTATATTGATGATGAGGGGGTCCGGGCTATATACAAGGAAAGCCAAAACAGGATCAAGACCATGGCTCTGATCCACGAAGAGCTTTATCAAAGAGAGGACCTGGCGCGCATAAATCTAGCGGAATACCTCAGCGCACTGGCCGGGAACCTGATGGCCTCCTACTCCATGACAATCGGAAGGGTCAGCCTCGATCTGGATCTTGAGGACGCGGAGATCACGATCGACACGGCCATTCCCTGCGGCCTTATCGTAAACGAGATCGTATCCAATTCCCTGACTCACGCCTTTCCGGATAATGGGGAGGGTAAAATTCAGATCAAATTAAAGCTGTTGGATGGGGAAAAGTTTGAACTGACCATATCAGACGATGGAATGGGATTGCCTGCCGACCTGGAAATAAGTAAAACGAAAACGCTGGGGTTGCGTTTGGTATCGATCCTGGCAGAACAGCTGGGTGCGGACCTTCAGGTCGAGAAAGGTCAGGGTACGGCTTTCCGACTGACCTTCCAGGAGTACCTGGAGGCAGGGACGGAAATGTATTAAGTGCAGTGCAGTAGTGCAAAGGTGCAGCAGTGCACTCATGCACCGATTGTCCTGCACTTCTGCACTGCTCTAACCCTGGACACCAGACACCAGACACTGTAATTTCCCCACTATGCTCAAAATACAGAACCTGTCCAAATCATATGGCTCACAGGCCCTTTTCGACGAAGTCTCCGTAAATATCAATCGGGGGGAGCGGGTGGGTCTGGTTGGGCGCAACGGCCATGGAAAAACAACCCTCCTCAGGCTCCTGACAGGGGAGGAGTCTCCCGATTCAGGGGTCATCTCCGCTCCAAAAGGTTACCGGATAGGATATCTTCATCAGCAGCTGGAATTCACCCGCCCCTCCGTCCTGGAAGAGGCTGCTCTGGGGCTTGAAGAGGAAGAAAAGGACCAGACGTGGCGGGCCGAAAAGATCCTGGCCGGGTTGGGTTTTTCCGTAGAGGATATGGCCAGCCCCCCGGAGACCTTCTCAGGTGGTTACCAGGTCCGGCTTAACCTCGCCCGGCTGCTCGTGTCGGAACCGGATCTGCTTCTTCTGGACGAACCAACCAACTTCCTTGACGTCGTGGCGATACGCTGGCTGAAAAAGTACCTTTTCTCATGGAAAGGGGAGCTTCTTGTGGTTACCCATGACCGGAGTTTCATAGACGCGGTTACTACCCACATCATTGGGATCCACAGGCATAAAGTCCGGAAAATACCGGGTGATACGGGCAAGTATTACAGTCAGATAGCCATGGAAGAGGATGTTCACGAAAAGTCCCGCGTGAATATGGAGAAAAAGCGCCGCCAGACGGAAGATTTTATTCGCAAATTCAGGGCCAAGGCCCGTCTTGTGGGCCTGGTCCAATCCCGCATCCGCACCCTTGAAAAGCAAAAGGTTCCGGAGCGGCTCCAGGCCATAAGAACCCTGGATTTTTCCTTCAGAAAAGCCCCTTTCGAAGGAAAGGTGATGATGGAGGCCAGCGAACTTTCCTACCGCTGGTCGCCGGACTCCCAGGAGCTTTTCCGGAAAGTGCGCCTTGTAATTGGCAAAGGGGATCGCATAGCCGTTATCGGGCCCAACGGAAAAGGGAAATCGACCTTCCTGAGAGTGCTTGCAGGAGAGCTTACCCCCACGGGTGGTGAGGTCAGGACCCATAACCGTACACGGGCGGGCTTCTTTGGGCAGACAAATGTTCAGCGGCTGGAGCCCAACCGCACCGTCGTTGAAGAACTCCTGGCAGTGGAACCGGACCGCTCCCTGGCAAGAGCCAGAGCGGTGAGCGGGACCATGATGTTCGAGGGTGATTCGGCTCTGAAAAAGGTTTCGGTATTGTCCGGTGGGGAGAAGAGCAGGGTCCTTCTCGGTCGATTGCTTCTGGAACCACACAACCTCCTTCTTCTGGATGAGCCAACAAATCATCTGGATATGGATTCCTGTGAAGCGCTCCTCGATGCAATCGAAGACTTCGAAGGGGGCGTTGTTATCGTCACCCACAACGAAAACTTTCTACACAACCTGGCTGAGAAGCTGCTTGTTTTCGACAGAGGCGGAGCATCCCTGTTCGATGGGACATACCAGAACTTCCTGGATGAGGTGGGATGGGAGTCGGAGGAAGAACAGGGCGAAGGGCGAAGGGCGAAGGGCGGGAAGAACAGTGCGGAAGGCGGAGGGCGAAGGGTGCCCCTCGATCCCGCCATCGGCGGGACTCGGGGCAGGCAGGAAGAAACGAAAACAAGTAAAAAGGAAAGCAGGAAAAATAAGGCCCGCTTCCAGCAGGAACGAACCAGAGTCATGGGACCTCTCCAGCAGCGCGTAAAAGAGATGGAAAAAAAGATCACCGGGTTAGAATCAGAGGTGGAAAGGATTAACAGTGAACTTGTAGATGCTTCCAATGCCGGGGATGGACAGAACATCTCGGAGCTGTCAAGAAAGCTGCACAGCCTTACCCAGGAGATAGAGAAAGGGTATGCAGTACTTATGACCGCTTCGGAAGAGTTGGAAAAAGTGGAGAGGGAGTTGGAAGGGAAGTTTTCAGCTGACAGCTGAAACTTGGTGCACCGGTGCACCAGTGCACATGTGCACTGGCTACACATTGGAATCTGAATCTGGAAATATGAAAGGGATGCCTTGAAGATCGTTGTCCTCGACGGATACACCCTCAACCCTGGAGACCTTTCCTGGGATGAACTGAAGGCGTTGGGTGATTGTATCGTTCACGAAAGGACAGCTCCCGGTGAGTTGCTGGAAAGGGCAAGTGGGGCCCAGGTCCTTCTGACCAACAAGGTGACCCTGGACCGGGAGGCGATGGAGCAGTTGCCGGAACTGGCTTACATTGGCGTTCTGGCCACCGGTATTAACGTTGTTGACGTAGAGGCTGCCCGGGAGCGGGGGATCGTTATCACCAACGTGCCGGCCTACAGCACCGATTCTGTAGCACAGCTTGTTTTCGCGCTCCTTCTTGAACTGGCCAGCGGCGTCGGGAGGCATGATACAGAAGTGCACGCGGGAAAGTGGTCGCGGAGTCCGGATTTTTCCTTCAGTGAGATTTCCACAACGGAACTGGCCGGATTGACCTTTGGCATTGTGGGTTTCGGTGAGATAGGAAGGGCGGTGGCAAGGATAGCAGAGGCCTTCAGAATGAAGGTGATCGTCCACACGCGCACTCCGGGGAAAGATGATGGGATAGCCTATGTTGATTTGGAAACGGTTTTCGCCGAAAGTGACGTGGTTAGCCTTCATTGCCCCCTGACCCCTGAAACCCGGAGCCTTGTAAACAGGGATCGCCTCAGGAGGATGAAGGACACTGCAATTCTCATAAATACGTCCAGGGGTCCCGTTGTGGACGAATCGGCCCTTGCCCAGGCGCTCAATGAAGGAAAGATCGCCGGGGCAGGAGTGGATGTTCTCTCTGTGGAACCTCCCCCCGAGGACAACCCCCTGCTTGGGGCCAGAAACTGTATCATAACCCCTCACATCGCCTGGGCCACCCTGGCGGCCAGGGAAAGGCTCATGGACACCGTGGTGGGGAATGTAAGGGCGTGGATGGAGGGACGGGCGGTGAATGTGGTCAGCTAATACTGACTCTGGATCATCGGACGCGGGGACCCGGGGACACCGAGACGCGGGGAAAGGAACGTTTAAACCAAACTCTTGACACTATTGGTCTTATGACCACATTCTTTCTGAAATCTGAAATCTGAAATCTGAAATCTGAAATCTGAAATCTGAAATCTGAAATCTGAAATCTGAAATCTGAAATCTAACCATAAGGAATCTGAAATATGGAATCTGGAATTAGAATTATAGACCTTCGTTCCGACACCGTGACCCGTCCAACCCTCGAGATGCGAAAGGCCATGGCTGAGGCCGAGGTGGGGGACGATGTGTACAGCGAGGACCCTACGGTCAACCGTCTCGAAGAGATGGCTGCCGGCATGCTGGGTTTCGAGGCCGCGCTTTTTGTACCAACCGGCAGTATGGGGAACCAGGTGGCTCTGGCGGTCCACACCCGCCCTGGGGAAGAGGTTGTGTGCGACGCCGACAGCCATATTCTGCACTACGAGATGGCAGCCATGGCTGCACTCTCCGGCCTGCTTCCGCGGGTCCTGATCACCGTGGGAGGGTTCCCCAGCGCGGGACAGGTTTCGGAGGCCATCCAGCCTGATATCGGATACCTGTCGCGCACCGGGCTTATTAGTCTAGAGAACAGCCACAACAGGGGTGGTGGTGCGGTCATGGAGATAGAAAATCAGCGGGAGGTCCAGGAGGCTGCCCATCAAAAAGGTGTGCCTGTCCATCTTGACGGGGCGAGGATCTTCAACGCCGCTATCGCTCTGGGCGTGGATGTCAGTGAGGTGGCGGCTGGGTTCGATTCGGTCATGTTCTGCCTTTCCAAGGGGTTGGGAGCCCCGGTTGGATCGCTACTCTGCGGGTCGGTTGATCTCATAAAGGAGGCTCGCCGGATACGCAAGAGGTTCGGCGGCGGTATGAGGCAGGTGGGGGTGCTGGCGGCGCCCGGCCTGGTGGCCCTGGAAAAAATGACAGGGAGGCTTGCCGAGGACCACCTTACGGTGAGGCTCTTGGCTGAAGGGTTGGCACAGCAATCAGGTATCGAGATCCCCGTCGATCCTCAAACCAACATCCTCATTTTCACCGTGGGGCCGGAGTGGTTTGGCGAAAAAATCCTGGAGGACGGGGACTTTGCCGGAGGGTTCGTCCGGCACCTGAAGGAGAACGGGATCCTGGCTTTAGCATTGGATAAGAACAAGGTCCGAATGGTGGCGCATTACGATCTGCCGGAGGATACGGTGGAGCGCACCTTAGCGGCAGTAGAAAGTAACAAGTAGATAGGGAAAAGAAGAACGCAGAACGCAGAATCCGGAACGCAGAATAATTCTTTCGACCTGGCGACCCTTCGATCCCGCCTAGGGCGGGACTCAGGGCAGACTGTTAAGCTAACTGAAGGCTGCACCGCAGAGTTCCGCAGGGGAAATCTTGCGTGTCACCTCATATACTTTGTGTTGCATTGATAACGCTTCTATGAAAATTACGTTCTTGGACCTTGGACCTTGGACCTTGGACGTTGGACCTAATCTGAAATTAGCTCCCCGGAGGCTCCCATGACTATCATCCGCTTCATCAAAACCACATCCCTTCTCATTCTTTCCCTCTCCCTCCTCTCGTGTACCTTCGGACCAAAGCCAGCGCCGTCAAATAGCCTGAACATCGAGGGGCTGCTCCAGGAGGCGGGGTTCGTGAGGAACCCCGCTGACACCCCCGAGAAGATGGAGAGGATCCGGTCCGAGGTCCAGCGCAAGGTCATCCCGGTCCAGGAGGAGGGGCAGACCTACTACCTTTATGCCGATGCTGATTTTTGCCAGTGCCTGTATGTCGGGGACGATTCCGCCTTCAGCCGGTTCGAGGGTTTAATAAACATGAGAAAAATCGAGCGTAATACCTGTATCGATGATCGACTTCGCAGCTCACAGGCAGAGCCCTGGCGGGAGTTTGGGGCGTTGGGTGGACTGTGTAGCGATCGATAACAGAAAATTACGGATTACGGATTCAGGATTAGATCTTTTTTGAAATCCTCAATCCTCAATTCGGAATCCTCAATTAATCCCAAGCGCCCTTCGCCCTTCGCCCTGCCTTTTCTTTGGACGTTGGACATTGGACCTTGGACTGCTCTTCCCCCCCTCCGCCCTTCGCCCTGCCTTTCCTTTGGACATTGGACTTTGGGCTTTGGGCTGCCCTTCACCGCACCCCGCACTGAACTCAAGTTTTGTGGACAAGTAAGCAGTTTCCCCATAATCTGTATGTATGTCTACAAAACTCAAGTTCTTTGCTACCTGCCCCAAGGGCATTGGCGACATTCTCGCTGCTGAACTCACTTCCTTTGGCGCCGAAGGCACGAAAGAGTCCGCGGCGGGGGTTTCCTTTACCGGGACTCTCGAGACGGCCTATCGAGCCTGTCTGTGGTCCCGGGTTGCCAGCCGGATACTTCTTCCTCTTGCTGATTTCCCGGTAACTTCGGAGGATGATCTTTACCAGGGAGTCAGGGATGTACCATGGGAAGAACACTTTTCCCCCGACTCCACCTTTGCGGTTAGCGCCAGCGGGAATGCCGGAACGGTTGAACACACCCACTTTGCCTCCCTGAAGGTAAAGGATGCCGTTGTGGACAGGTTTCGGGACCTTCTCGGCACACGTCCGTCCATCGACATCAAGCAGCCGGATCTCCGGTTAAACCTTCACCTGGCCCGGGACACGGGAACCGTAAGTCTGGATCTGTCTGGTGAGGCGCTGCACAAACGCGGCTATCGACATGAAAAGGGGAAGGCCCCTCTCAAGGAAAACCTGGCTGCGGCCATTCTCATAAGAGTGGGGTGGCCGCAATTGGCGATAGATGGCAGTCCTTTTATCGATCCCATGTGTGGATCAGGGACTCTTCCTATCGAAGCCGCGCTCATGGCCGGCGATGTCGCGCCCGGGATCTTCAGACAATCCTTTGGTTTCATGGGATGGAAGAACCACCAGACAGGCATCTGGACCAACCTTCAGGTTGAGGCCCGCTACCGCATGAAAGAGGGTTTGGAACGCCTGCCTGTCATCCTGGGTTACGATTCGGACAGAGCTGCTGTCAGGGCTGCCCTGGATAACCTGCAGAGGGCGGGCCTTGAAAAGCGAATACACTTTGAGCGTCTCGATCTGGGTTCACTCACCGTTCCGGCAGCCGTACACGGCAGGAAGGGACTGGTTATCGTAAACCCCCCATACGGGGAACGTCTGGGAGAAGGGGGGGACCTCAAAGCCCTCTACGGGGCAATTGGAGAGCGTTTAAGGACTCA
>JALHUC010000017.1 GCA_022865845.1 bacterium
TCCCCAGCTTGACGATGACCCTCTTTCGGCCCTTGAGGATGAAGCGTTTGTCCTCAGTCATCGTCCTTTACCTTAAGTTTTTCGATCATGGTGGACAGTTTCCCCACAAGGGGTGTCAACCCCTCACCAACAGCGGCGGAAATGAGCATAGGCACAATTCCAGTGTCTTCCTGAAATTTTGCCAGGATACTCTCCCTTTCCTCGGGACTGACCACGTCTGTCTTACTCAGGGCCACGATGGAATCCTTCCTGGCAAGATCGTCGGCATATTGCCCTAGTTCCTGGCGGATCGTCCGGTAGGCCTCTACAGGGTCGCCATCGCCGGGAGCAAGCCCCACCAGATGCAGGATCACAGATGTTCTTTCTACGTGCCTCAGGAACTGGTGACCCAGACCCACTCCCTGGTGAGCCCCTTCAACCAGGCCGGGAACATCTGCGACGACAAAGCTTCTATCATCGTCCACCCTCACGACACCGAGGTTGGGAACCAGGGTGGTGAAGGGATAATCGGCGACCTTGGGACGAGCCGCGGAGATACGGGAAATCAATGTGGATTTTCCGGCATTGGGAAGCCCCACGATGCCCACATCCGCAATGAGCTTCAGTTCCAGCACCAGATCCCTTGTCTGCCCGTACCTGCCTTCCTCGCTGATCCTGGGTGCCTGTCTGGTGGGGGTGGCAAAGTTGGAGTTTCCCCGGCCTCCTCTGCCTCCCTTTGCGGGAATGAACTCCCCCTCGATGAGGTCAGCCAGAAGCTCTCCGGTAGAAGCATCCATGATCTGAGTCCCTGGCGGGACTCGGAGGACAACGGGAACACCATCTTTACCGGTCATTTTTGAACCGCGGCCGTGGGCCCCGGTTCCTGCACGGTATTCCCTTTTATATCTGTAATCTATGAGAGTGGAAAGTTGGGGGTCGGTGCGGATAAAAACATCCCCGCCTCGGCCCCCATCTCCTCCATCAGGGCCTCCGCGGGGTACAAATTTTTCACGACGGAAACTGACACAACCGTCTCCCCCCGCTCCCGATTCCACAAAGATCTTGACGCGGTCGATGAACCTCATCGCGCGGGGGGTGGATTGTTACTCTGCGCCGAAGACGCTGACCTGTTTGCGGGTCTTGTCCTTGCGCTCGAACTTGACGATCCCGTCCACCTTGGCAAAGAGTGTGAAATCTTTGCCCAGACCGACGTTGGTGCCAGGGTGGATGCGAGTTCCACACTGACGCACCAGGATGTTGCCTGCGCGGACAAACTCACCTGCAAACTTTTTCACGCCACGGCGTTTGGCATTAGAATCTCTTCCGTTATTTGAGCTTCCGCCAGCTTTCTTATGAGCCATCGTTCTTTCCTCCGAAATGCGCCTTGAGGCGCATAAAAAACTGTCAGCTGCTGATTTTTTCAATGAGGACGCCGGTGTAATCCTGCCGGTGTCCCTGCTTCCGCCGGTAGTTCTTCCGGCGCTTCATCTTGAATACGATGATCTTGCGGTGGCGGTCATGCTCTACCACGGTGCCGGATACACTGGCGCCATCCACGATGGGGCTGCCAACCTTGACGTCGGCTCCCTCGCCCACGAGGAGTATGCGGTCAAAATCCACTTTCTCCCCGATATCGGCAGTGAGCTTTTCCACCTTGATGATATCACCCTGATTGACGCGATACTGCTTACCGCCTGTTTCTATAACTGCGTACATGACTTCCTGCCTCCCTTTATTGCTTCAAAAGTCGCTTCTTTAATAGGAACAGAAATAACTACCAGAAGGGGCGTTTATTGTCAACAATAAGGCTGGAAGGCATGTACGCAAGTCCAACGTCCAAAGTCCAATGTCCAAAGGGGGAAACAGGGCAAAGGGCGGAGGGCGGGAAAGCAGAATGTAGAACGCAGAATGCAGAACGCAGGAGAAAACCGCAGACAGAGCGATGGAGCTAAAGAACACAGAGCGGTCTCCATTTCGTCATTCCGGAAATCACGTGCCTTACTGTGTGATTATCCGGAATCCAATCGCTTTTGCGTGCCGCCCCCCATTCTTTTGAGGCTTGTAATAGTGCGTCAGATACGAGACCCGACTGACGAGGGAACCGCAGTCCCGCCAATGGCGGGATGAGGATTGCCGAGGAAGAAGTACGAAGTAGATGGTCTGCTATTGACGGCCGCCCCCATACGATTTTCCGGCTCACAAGAAGGGTTCAGATACGAGGCTCGACTGAAGAGCTAA
>JALHUC010000177.1 GCA_022865845.1 bacterium
AAAGTGATTTCATTGGACTATTGTACAGGAAATTTCAGGATCCAGTATCGGAATTGCGAATTCAGGATTCAGGATTGAGAATTCAGCTTTTTATTATCAATGCGGAATACTCAATTCTCAATTATTTCTAGATGGTGATCAGGATCGTCTCGGCCGCCCACTTTTGGAGATCTGGGTTTGTCGTTTGCTCCTCGGGCTGGAGCTTGGGCGGGGTCTGGGTGCCTGGCTTTTTGGCGCCCGCCGGCGTTTTTCCTCCCTCTCGAGGGCCATCATCTTCCGGATCGTGAATTCAGGCGTCTTGTCCTCACCAAAATCCTCATCGTAGGGTATCTGGGAAGGGATCTTGTCAGACAAGAGTTCCTCGATGGCGGGGAGAGTGTACACATACTGGTCGCAGGCCAGGGTGTATGCCTTGCCCCTCTTGCCCGCCCGCGCGGTCCGGCCAATGCGGTGAACATAGTCCTCTGGATCCTGGGGGACGTCGTAGTTGATTATGTGAGTGACATCATCAATGTGAAGGCCTCTTGAAGCCACATCAGAAGCGATGAGCAGGGGCAGTTTTCCAAGTTTAAAACGTTCCAGGACGCGGTTCCTGGCTGACTGCCGGAGGTCCCCTGTCAGCAGACCGATATCCGTGATACCGTGCTCTTTCAGCTTATGGACGAGCCAGCTGGCAGTGATCTTCATATTGGTGAAAATGAGTCCCTTGGGTACCTCTTCTTTCTCCAGGATCCCGAGGAGGAGCGGGAACTTCATCTCCCTGTCCACATGGTAGACCATCTGGTCGATGCCGTCCGCTGTCAGTTTTTCAGGCCGGATCTCCACATCTTTGGGCCTGTTCATGAACTCTCTGGCAATAGACCTCGTCCTGCGATCAAGGGTGGCTGAAAAAAGCAGGGATTGTCTCTTGTCAGAAGGAGGCAGCCGGCGGAAAATGCTTTTCAGCTCATCCCAGAAGCCGAGATCGAGCATCCGGTCAGCCTCGTCGATGACCAGGAACTGGATCTGTCCCAGGTTGAGGATGTTGCGGCGCATGAAATCGATAAGACGTCCCGGGGTCCCGATGATCACATCGGTGCCCTTTTTCAATGCCTCTTCCTGTCTGTTAAACCCTTCACCGCCGTAAATGGCGGCCAGGCGAAGCCCGGTGTGTTTTCCGAGCAGTTCACCTTCACGGTATATCTGCAGGGCCAGTTCCCTGGTGGGGGCCAGAACCAGTGCCAGGGGGTCCTTGCGTTTCGGCGAGGTGTCGGCCCTCAATATGCTGGTGAAAACGCTGATGAGGAACGCGGCTGTTTTCCCTGTACCGGTCTGGGCCTGAGCGCAGACATCCTTGCCCTCCAGGGCCAGGGGAAGGGACCTGCTCTGGACAGGGGTCATTTCGACGAAACCAGCATCTCTGATACCGGCCATAACCTCTTCAGGGAGATCTAAACTTTCAAAAGGCAGTGAGTGCGTGGAAGGTGATTCGGTGGGTAGGTTGTCCGTTTGTTGGTCGTGGTCAGTCACTAGTTATTTTTCCTTTATTTTTATTTGTTTTGGTGTTTTCAGAGTTTAGGTTAAGGCCAGCCTCCTGTCAATGATAGGCAGGAGGCTGGAGTCCAAAG
>JALHUC010000178.1 GCA_022865845.1 bacterium
CAAGTTTGCCCCCGAGCAGGCCAGGACAGTTGTAGAGGACATTGCGGTCCAGGTGGGCCGCACGGGGAAGATCACCCCGGTAGCTCACCTGAAGCCTGTCAGGGTGGGCGGGGTTATGGTGTCTCGCGCCACACTCCACAATCAGGACGAGGTGGGTCGCAAGGATGTCAGGGCAGGTGATACGGTGATTGTTCAGAGGGCAGGGGATGTGATCCCGGAGGTTGTGGAGGTTGTTTTTGAGCAGCGTCCGAAGGAAGCGATCCCCTGGGTGATGCCGAAAACCTGTCCTGTTTGCGGGACCAGCATCGTACGAATGGAGGGGGAGGCGGCTCACCGGTGTACAAACATCGCCTGTCCCGCTCAGGTCAAGGAACGGATCTTCCACTTCGCCTCCCGGGGCGCAATGGACATCGAGGGGCTGGGGATGAAGACGGTGACCCAGCTCGTGGACGGAAAGAATGTCTCCGTTCCCTCGGAATTAAACAGTTTGACGATGGACGATCTAATGGGCCTCGACCTGTACGCGGAAAAATCGGCCCTGAACCTTTTGGATGCGATAAGTGAGGCTAAAGGGTCCAGGACTGCGGATCGTCTTCTCTTCGGGCTGGGCATCCCCATGGTGGGGAAGGTCGGGGCACGATTGCTAATGGGCCGGTTCAGGACGTTGGATGAACTGGCAAGTGCCGACATGGATGGGATGCTCAAGATCCACGGTGTCGGTCCTGAGATCACGGATCAGGTCCTGTCTTTTTTCCGGGAACCGGGAAACGCTGAGGAAGCGAAGAGGCTGTGGGAGATCTTTCAACCGCAGGAGGTCTCGGTCCCGGAATCGGAAGACCTGGCAGGGATGACTTTCGTCCTCACAGGCACTTTGGAGAATTTCACCCGGGACGAGGCAAAAAGACTCATTGAAAACCGGGGCGGCAAGGTGATCGGTTCTGTGAGTAAAAGGACTGGCTACGTGGTTGCCGGTGCCGACCCAGGCAGCAAACTGGACAAAGCTGTAAAGCTGGGAGTGAAGGTGCTCAGTGAGGAAGAGTTCGTGGAGATGATAATCCTTAATGAAGGATGAAGAAAGGCCTGTCATTCCTCCTACCTCCTTCCCTATTCCTCCTTCTGCCTTGGAGACCGGAGACCCTATGCCCGACCGAAAACACCATACCCGTGAAGTCATCCACATAAAAGGTTCGGACTCCCAGACCGAGACCCGCTCTGTAGTCCAGGAGGTCCCCCTTACGGTTTTCCTGAACGGGAAAGAGCTCATCACTTTGCTCACAACGGGGGATGCCAACCGGGAACTGGCGCTGGGTTTTCTCCTCTCCGAGGGGTTTCTCCAGGTAAAAGAGGACCTGAAGAGTATCCGTGTAGATGACGAGGCGGGTACTGTGGAAATAGAGCTTTCAGGAGACCTTGATCTTACCGAAAAGCTCTGGGGAAAAAGGGCTGTCACCTCGGGCTGCGGTAAGGGCGCCACCTTCTATCACATTCTGGACTCTTTGCATGCAAAGCCGGTTTCCTCGCAACTCACTGTAGCTCCAGCACGGGTGTACGAGCTGATGAAGGAGCTAAACAGGCTGTCGGACCTTTACAGGGAGACCCGAGGCGTCCACAACAGCGCCTTGGCTGATGGGGAAAAGATCCTTGTGTTCAGAGACGACATCGGGCGGCACAACGCTGTAGACAAGATTCGGGGGGCTTGTTTCCTGGATGAGATTCCCCTCGGAGATAAACTCCTTGTTACCACGGGCAGGATGTCTTCGGAGATCGTGGTCAAGGTGGCGAAAATGGGGGTCCCTATCCTGATCTCTCGCTCAGCGCCCACAAGTCTCGCTCTTGATCTTGCAGAGCGCATCGGCCTGACGCTTATAGGCTACGTGAGGGGGGATAAAATGACTGTGTATACGGGGAAGCAACGAGTCCTGCTATAACTGAGCAGGACTCGTTAGTGCAGAGTGCAAAGGGCAGGGTGCAGAAAAGAATCAGTGCAGGAGTGCAGTGGTGCAATAGTGCAGAAGGTTACTGCACGGGCAACCCGCCAGGTACGCGGGTGCACTCATGCACAACTGCACTAACTTTCCAGTATCGAATCAAATTATCCTGGAAAGTCAGTCGATCTCTTCGAGTTCCTTCCCCTCATCGGGGTCTTCAATGGGCTTGGCCTCTGCTTTTCTTCTTTCCAGCAGGGGGCCTAACCATGCAAAGCGCTCAGCTTTCCGTCGCTCAGCTTCCTTTTTTGCTTTGTCTTCTTTGCTTTCGGTCATAGTGGGCTCCAGGGGAATAATAGTATCAGTATAAGTATCAGTATAAGTATAAGTAGAGGTAGAAGAAAGGGCGAAATGCTCACTTCCTAATACTACTACTTCTACTTTTTTATTCTTTCCCTCAGGCTCTCATCAGACAAGGTCTTCTTCGTTTTTTTTGGCAGCTTTTTCAGTGGGTCCCCAAGAGGGTGTTCGTGGAGACGGTTTACAAACCGCAGCACATTCCAGGCGGTACGCTGGAGGTTCTCATCGCCGATGCGGCTCGTTCCGTGGATGATCCTTTTCCGCAACTCCACCGCCTTTAGGATGCCTGGCCAAAGTTTCCGGGCCGCCAGCGGCAGGGAGTCTTCCCAAACACTTCCTAATGTTATCGCCGAAAAAAGCTCCACGAACCTTGTGTTGTCTATCCTTTCATCCATAAGAGCATCGCGAGCCTGTTCGCCAGTCCACCCTTCCCGCTTGCAGGCCAGCATCAGCATCCTGCGGCGCACAGCTTCCCAAAGGGCCCAGGCTACGGAGAAGGCGGTGAGACCGTCAGGCGGTTCGGTACTAAGGGCGCGTTCGGCCCTGTTTTTTAACTCCAGGAGGTATTTTGGGTTTGGCATAAACCACCGAGTCCAAAGGCCAAAGACCAATGTCCAAAGTACTGAAACATGTGACCGTTGTTTTCTGCCTGGTGGTTTAACCTTTGGTCTTTGGACTTTGGGCTTTGGGCTGAAATTACCTGATGTCCCCCACCCACTTTACATGAACAGCAAAGGGAGTTCCCTGCACTTTTTCGTAGAGGGTTCTTCCAGCTGTGACAAGCCGGCAATCGGCATGGACCGCGACAGCAACCCCGAGGCCATCCCCAAGGGGTAGGTCAAGGGATGCGGCGATACGCAAGGCCGGTTCCAACAGCGGTTGTGAAGGTTGGAGTTTTACAGGAACAGACTGAACAGCCTGAATGATCTGGGCTCCCTCATCGGGTGACAGTTCACCCAGGCGAACCTTGGCGGTAATGAGCCTTCCGGCTTCGAACCAAAGGGTCTCCGGCGCCATCAATTCGTTGCCGCCATCCAGAAGGCGTGCGGCAGGGCTTGAAAATTCCTCCGGAAGGAACCACTTTACAGCGATAGCAGGTTCTACTACAAATCGGGCCATCCGGACCTAGGTCCCCATCAGGTCAGCGCTGTCTGTGTGTTCTCTATCTCCCAGCATACGGCGTATCCTGGCCGATAATAGCGCGGCATCGAGAGATTCCATCCTGGCAGCCTCTTCAAGGATGTTTTTCAGTTCGGATTGCATTGAGCGGCCGCTTCTGTG
>JALHUC010000179.1 GCA_022865845.1 bacterium
CATTTTTGCTCTATCCCGCGTTGATGACGCCGGTTTTCGGTCCATTCTTCATCGAACCAGTTGTCCGTGCTTCTTCTGGAGGCCTGCACGTGCCCCTGGGACGCACTGGCTACATCTTCATGATCATCTTCGTCCTTGGCCTCGTCCCGGCCATGGCGCTCCTTGAAAGGACCCTCCGCACCTCCAGGGGGATATATCGATGGCAGGTCAAATTCCTTGTATTGGGTATTATTTCGTACCTTGGAGCGCGTGTTTTTACCGCAAGCTTGTCGATCCTTTTCCACAGTGTGGATCTGAACATGGAAACACTCAACTCCGGGGCATTAATTGTCGCGGCCATTTTCCTTATAGGATCTTTCGTCAGGACCAGGGTTCTCCCCACCGAAATTTTCATCTCTCCCCGTGTGATCCTGGGGTCCATCACCGTAACCCTGGTGGGACTTTATTTACTCGCCATCGGGATTATTGCCCAGGTGGCTGTTTCTACAGGGAGCAACCTTCCCCTTGAAGCCCTGGCATTCCTGATCTTTCTGGCATTTCTGGGTTTTTCAATACTCTTCCTGTCGGATCGAGTTCGTCAGACACTAAAGAAGTTCATCAGTCGACATTTTCAGCGCCCTCTTTACGATTATCGTCATATCTGGGAGGTATTCACCCAGCGCATTTCGCCTATCATGGACACACGGATGCTATGCGGTGAGGCCGCCAAGCTCATCTCCGAGACCATGGAGATCCTTTCAGTCAACATTCTCCTTCCGGATGATTCCGGGGGAGGTTGGCATCTTTTTGGCTCCACTGCCCACTCGGAGATATCGAGTGCCGATCTTGCCCATGTTCATAAGGCGTTGGACCAGATTTTCAAAAAGGTCGTCGGTCGAAGTGTCATCATCGATATTCAGGGGAAATCTGCAGGGGGCATCTCATTTCTATCTGATGAACAGAGACAATCTCTGGAAAAATTACGAATGAGATATTTCCTTTCCCTGCAGACGGGTAAAACTTCTCTGGGTTTGTTGGCCATCGACGAAAAGGTGAGGTATCTTGACCTCACGATCGAGGAGGAAGATCTTACCAGGACCCTGGCGGGGCACCTTGCGAGCAGCATCCAGAACGTCAGGCTTTCTGATAAGCTCCGCGAAGCCAGAGAGATGGAGACGCTGCGCAAGTTTGCAGCCTTCTTTGTTCACGATCTAAAGAACCTGGCGTCCAAGCTGTCTATGACCCTGCAGAACCTGCCGGAGCATTTCGACAATCCAGAGTTTAGAGAGGATGCTCTGCGCCTGATCTCCCAGAGTGTTGAAAAGATCAACACGATGACCGGACGAATGTCGCTGCTTAGAGAAAAACTGGAGGTCAAGCCAATAAAAGTTGACTTGAACGAACTGGTCAAATCTACGTTAATCGATCTCGCCGATATCATCAGATCGCCCATCCTGGTGGATTATTCCTCCTTACCGGAAATCACACTGGATCCGGAACAAATTGGCAAGGTTTTAACTAACCTCATCCTTAACGCTCATGAGGCCAATGAGAAGAGGGGCGACATCCGGATCAGAACGGACAGGCAGGGCGAATGGATCGTCCTTTCCGTGGGTGACAGCGGATGCGGGATGTCGTCAGAATTCATGGAAAAATCTCTATTCAAACCGTTTCAGACCACCAAGGAACATGGATTGGGAATAGGCCTTTATCACTGTAAAACTATCCTGGATGAGCACCAGGGCCGGATCGAGGTGAAAAGCCGACTGGGGAGGGGTAGTACCTTCCGGGTGTTTCTTCCGATCAATTTAGAATAAAGTGCCGAATTTGTCTCACGCTAAGATCTAAAGGCCACAAAAAGATCTAAAGCTAATTTACCACAGTACAGCCATTCGCAGGCTGCCCCACCCATCTTCGCTTGCAGCTACGACGCGGCAGGCAGGGTAAGCCCGCGCTGTCATCGCGAGCTGTAGGCCATGCGAAGCGATCTCAGGATTTAAGGCCATAACGCAATGCTCAGTCAGTTTCGGTGAGGAGACCATGCCTGATTTAGTTCTTCCCTGCGTTCCCTGCGTCTCTAGCGACCAACGGGAGTCACGCCGACGGCGTGATGAGACAGCCCTTTTTGAGATATGAGATGCCGTCCCTGCTTGTTAGGGAATTTGATCTAACCCCGTTAAACCCTGTGGAGTGACCTGAAAATGGTCACGCTGTGGTTAGGCAGCTTTAATGTCTGGTTTTTCTCCGCAATTAGTTGTCTTTGGGCTTTAGTTCTTATTTGCATCGTTAAGTCTTAATCAATCGATCTCTCTTGAGGAGGGGGGTCCCCGGAAAATCGCCACCGTATTTTCCGGTCAGCTCTGAATTTTACGGCAATGCGAAAATTCAGAGAAAGGAGCTGCTCAAAATGAAAGTCAATTTCCTGGATCTGAAAGTTCAATACGAGGCTATTAAAGACGAGATCGCCGAGGCCCTGCAGGCCGTGCTGGACAAGACCGCCTTTGCCGGCGGGCCCTTTGTGGCAAAGTTTGAGGAGGAGTTCGCTGCCTACTGTCAGACTGAGCACGCGGTGGGCGTGGGCAGCGGAACCGAAGCCCTCTGGCTCGCCCTGCTGGCCGCCGGTGTGGGCCCAGGTGATGAAGTGATCACGGTTCCCAACACCTTTATCGCCACCGCCGAGGCCATCTCCTTTGCCGGGGCGACTCCGGTTTTTGTGGACATAGACGAGAAAACCCACAATATGGACCCGAACCTTTTGGAAGCGGCTATTACAAATAAAACAAAGGCTGTCATCCCGGTGCACCTGTTCGGGCAGCCTGCCGATATGGATCC
>JALHUC010000180.1 GCA_022865845.1 bacterium
ATGTGATCTCATCACGAATCTGGACAAGATAATCCCTGTATGAGCTGTGGGGCATCTCATCAATGAGTTTGTCAATGCCCGAGCGGTCGATGAAACCCCTTCTGAGCGCCACCTCCTCTGGACAACCGAATTTAAGGCCCTGGCGTGTTTCCAGCATCCCGATAAACTGGCTTGCCTCCAGAAAGCTTTGTGGAGTACCCGTATCCAGCCAGGCGATCCCTCGGCCCAGTACCTCCACCCTCAGCTCTCCTTCTTCCAGGTATTTCCGGTTGATGTCAGTAATTTCCAGCTCACCGCGGCCTGACGGCTTGAGGTTCTGTGAGAGACTGACAACCTTGTTGTCATAAAGGTACAGGCCAGGCACGGCGTAGTTCGATCTCGGGTTTACAGGCTTTTCCTCCAGGGAGATGGCAGTTCCTTCTTTATCAAATTCTACGACGCCATAACGTTCGGGGTCCTTTACATAGTACCCAAAAATTGTGGCGCCGCTGTCAAATTCAACAGCTGTCCTGAGAAAGTCAAGATAGCCGTAAAAGATGTTGTCACCGAGGATGAGGCACACTGAGTCGCCACCGATAAAATCCTCTCCCAGGATAAACGCTTGGGGTATGCCGCCCGGTTTGGGCTGCACCTTGTAAGAGATGTTTATTCCCCACTGCTCTCCTGTGCCCAGGAACCTTTCAAACTGGGGTGTGTCCTGAGGAGTAGAAATGATCAAAATGTCCCTGATCCCGGCCAGCATGAGGGTGGTCATGGGGTAGTAGATCATCGGTTTGTCGTAGATGGGCAGCAGCTGTTTGCTGATCACGCTGGATATGGGGTACAGCCTGGTAGCTGACCCTCCGGCAAGTATTATGCCCTTCCTTACTCCCTTATTTGAGATCATGCTCCCTGCTTTCCTTTAGTTTGCCGAAAGTCTGTCGCCGTACATCCTGTCGAAGTATTCGCGATACTCGCCGGAAATGACTTTTTTGACCCAGTCCTTTTTGGACAGGTACCATGAGATGGTTTGTTCCAGCCCTTCCTCGAAAGTGACTGATGGCTCCCATCCCAGCTCCCCGGTTATCCTGCTATTGTCCATTGCATATCTGAAGTCATGCCCAGGCCGGTCCTTGACGAACTTTATCAGTGATTCAGGCTTTCCAACAATGGAAAGGATCGCTTTTACGACCTCAATGTTTCTGAACTCCTGATCTCCACCAATGTTATACACCCGCCCGGCTTCTCCTCTGACAAGAACCTCGTGAAGGGCGGTGCAGTGATCCTTGACATAGATCCAGTCCCTAATATTACGACCATCCCCATATACGGGCAGGGGTTTATCGGTCAGGGCGTTGTGGATCATCAAGGGGATGAGCTTTTCCGGGAACTGGTACGGTCCGTAATTGTTGGAACACCGGGTGACCACAACATCCATATCGTAGGTGTGGTGGTACGCCAGGACCAGATGGTCTGCGCTGGCCTTGCTGGCCGCATAGGGGCTGTTTGGTACTACCGGGTTCTTTTCTGTAAAAGCGGGATCTGATTCAGAGAGAGACCCGTACACTTCGTCCGTTGAGATCTGCAGGAAACGCTTTGTGCCAAATGCCATTGCGCAATCCAGAAGGACCTGTGTGCCCTGTATGTTGGCCCTGATAAAGGGAGCTGCGTCCTCAATGCTGCGGTCCACATGGGATTCCGCAGCGAAGTTGATCAAGGCATCAGGTTCAAACTGTTCAAAGATCTTCCTCATCTCAAGGATGTCGGCAATATCCCCCTTGACGAAGGTGTAGCGGCTGTCTTCGGATACATCGGTCAGGTTGTCCAGGTTCCCGGCATAGGTGAGTTTATCCAGGTTCAGGAGCTTAAGATGGTCATCCGGTTTTTCCAGAAGAAGCCTGATGAAGTTGCTGCCGATAAAGCCGGCGCCACCTGTGACGATAAGTTTCATGGAACCCTTTCCTGAAATAGTTCTATATCATTGCGGGTGGAGTGTCGCGCTTAAATGTTGTCACTCCGGGCAAGGACCCGGAGTCCAATCGTATTTATAATAATAGTGGCACTGGATTCCGGATAATCACGCCGTGTGTGTAA
>JALHUC010000181.1 GCA_022865845.1 bacterium
TAATATCCTTTTCATTTCGTTCCCCCTTGCGTTGCGTTCAACAAACACCCTTTGTATCCTTGAGGTGGCAGTGCCTGGTGAACTTCTCCGTCGGTGCCGGTGTCCCCTTCATATCCGGCACCGACGGGCTGACCCGGCCACCTCTAAAGCGTGCTTCGATAAGAACTGCCATGCTCAGCCTCAGTCCACTGCCTGTGAGCTACCCTGAGAACCTCCAGCCAGATCGCTACATGTCCCCGCCTATTGCTCTGGGCCACTCTCTTTACCATCTTCGCGTTCATTGCCATTGTCTTTTCCATGACCTTTTCCTCCTTTATCCGCTTTCACTCGTGTCATTAATTTGAGGTCCCTATTCTCTTAATCTCCTGTCACCCTACATGGAGCAAGGGCGGTGCCAAAGCGGCATTGGAATAAAACTTGAGCGTAATTAATTGATATTGCAGGATATTTTAAAGGAAAGGCTGATCGACACCCGGGACGGGGCAAACCGTGGATTCGTCACAGTGACGGCATAATGTCGACGTATCGTCATTGTGACGTGGGACGCCCTAACCTTAAGGCAGCCGGGTACCTGGACTGAGCTGATGAATATTCAACTCGTCAGGTGTCTATCAAATTCGGGCAAAACAAGGGATGAGCGGTACCTGGTTCATGTGTCTGTAATAGTGCAAGGGGTCTGGGAAAGGCTGAGCGGAGTGCATGGAAACCTTAAATTAGCTGGTTGAAAATATTAGATCCTTGATCTTGGATACAGCAATTCGAATTGTTGTTTGCTGCTACCGTGGATCCTGATTAACTCAATAGATATAGGGACCAGCACCTGGAAACTCACATAGTGTGTTTTTAATACCCTTCACTAATAGAGAAAAAGCACTCTATCGGTCACAGGGATACCGAATCGCCTTGACCGGCCCCTCTCCTGTCCCTGTTTAACCCAGCGCAAACCATTTACCGGTGACAATAAAATGATCTGCACGTTCTTTAGGATCACCATAAACATCATCCGCCTTCGCTAACGCCTCACGACCAGCTTCCGACTTCGCTTCCAGGCTTCCGTCTTCGCTTTGGGGCGTCGCCGATGGCTTCCGTCGTCGCCTGCGGCTATGACGTGACAAGATGCCCTCACAAGCCAGCTTCGCCGCGACAAACCGCCGTGACAAGACGGCGGACAAGAACCTCAAATTTCAAATCAAATTCCCATATTATCCACGATCATGGTCAACTCATCGACCGCCCTCCTAAAATCTGCTAAATCCAGGGCGCTCTGGATGGCGATGGTTGAGTAGGAAGCGAGCATCTGAATGAGTTTGAAGTCGTGTATATTGAAGATCTTGTCCGAGACGCTGCTCAGGTTCAGGACGCCCAGCTTTCTGTCCCCGTTTAGGAGGGGCACACACACGATGGAGTTTATGGTTTGCCCTCCGGGCTTGAAGAGGGGGTTTACAGACACGTTGTTGATCATCTGGGCCTGGCCGGATTCTAAAACCTTCCCGGCGATACCATCACCGACCTTGAGCTCTACCTTTTTCGGCTGCTCCTTCCCGAAAGCTGCGGAGATCTTCAGCGTCTCACCGTCCTTATCCAGAAGCATTATGGACCCATTGTCGGCTTCCACGGCCTGCCTGGCCTCGTCCAGGACCAGTGAGCAGACCTGCTCGAGCTGGAGAGCTACCTTAAGGGCCTCGAACTTCTCGTTCCTCGCCTTCATGTATTCAGCATTGAGGCGCCTGGTCCTCATGCTCATGGCTTCGAGGATCTTGAAAGCGACGGTCGGGTCTCGGCTGACGCTGGCGAAAAACTTCTTCTTGTCAACGGTGAGGAGCCTGGTCTCGCCGTAAGCTTTAGCTGTGGCGGACCTCGGGAGACGGTCGAAGAGAGACATCTCGCCGAAGATCTCCCCCTCTCCAAGGGTGGCGATGTGGACCTCTCCCTCCGTGGAGCTTCTACTAATATTGACTTTGCCCTCGATGATGTAGTACATGCAGTCCCCCGGTTCATCCTCCAGGAAGATCACCGCACCGTCTTCAAAGTTACGTCCCAGTTCCCCGATCGGCATTTCAAGCCTCCTGATTCAATTCTTTTTCACCACCCGTTCGTCACGTCACCCTCCTTCGCAAAAGCTATGGAGGACAAGGGGATGTGACTCACTAGAACACAGAGAACACTGAGGAAACCAAAAATAAATTTTACGTTTAACCACTAAAAGCTGTCTCTCGCTCGTTCGTCACGCACTCCGTCTTCGCTGAAGCTACGACATGACAGGCTGTGGTGAAAAAGCATCGTTTTTATAGAAACCGTAGTTTACCCAGGTTCAGGTTTTCTCTGTGGTTCTACGAAAGACTCCTGTTACCTGTCTTAACGTTGACGCTGTCATTTTCAAGATAAGTTCCGGGCTGATCGCCCTGTAGAAAACCTCTTTGTACCTTTCGTTGCCTGTGAACATGTCCCAGAGGATGGAGCTGAGGATCTTTTTCTCGTCCTTGTGATCCTTGGACTCCCTCTTAACGACCCTCAGTATAACCGAGGTCAGGAACTTGTATTCCCGGACCA
>JALHUC010000182.1 GCA_022865845.1 bacterium
CCGGAAATTGTGCGAGAGATGATCCTGGCTTCGCTAAAGGCAGGCCAGGAGAACAATGAAAGGGCCGACCTGAAGCTTATGAATTCCACCTTGAAGGAGATGCGGTTCACTGCCAAAGTGTTCGGCCCCTACCACAAGGTGAGAAAGGTTTCTGTTTTTGGTTCTGCCAGGACCCAATCAGATGAATCCATTTACAAGATGGCATGTCATTTAGGGCAAAAGTTAGCCAAGGCAGGCTACATGGTCATTACGGGAGGGGGGCCTGGCATCATGCAGGCGGTGAATGAAGGGGCTGGCACTGAGCACTCTTTCGGCGTTAGTATACGGCTTCCTTTTGAACAAAAGTCTAACCCTGTCCTCGAAGGGCACCCCCGAAACATCATGTATAAATACTTCTTTACCAGAAAAGTAGCCTTTCTGAAGCAGTCAGATGCTATTGTGCTTTTTCCCGGGGGGTTTGGTACGCTCGATGAGGGCATGGAAACCCTTACCCTTGTTCAAACCGGTAAGCGCAATCCCCTGCCTCTTATCCTTGTCGATGAGCCTGAGGGCACCTATTGGTTACGGTGGCTCAAATTTTTTGAAAAAGAACTCTT
This sequence comes from bacterium, assembly GCA_022865845.1. GTDB lineage: Bacteria > BMS3Abin14 > BMS3Abin14 > BMS3Abin14 > BMS3Abin14 > JALHUC01. Next base: position 597 of record JALHUC010000182.1, read on the forward strand.
AGCCCAGGGGTACATCAACGCAACGGATTTCAGCCTGTTCGAACGCGTTGAATCAGTGGATGATGCAGTGATGAGGATTGATCGCTTCTACCATCGGTACCATAGCCTGCGATACGTTAGAGAACAACTGGTGCTTCGTCTTACCTCCGGTATTGATCCGTTGAAGGTTAATGAACTCAAATCCCGTTTTTCCGACATCCTGATACCCGGTGGTGACCTTTTCCTCTCCGGTCCCCTGCCGGTAGAAGCTGATGAGCCTGAGGTCGCCCATCTCCCAAGGCTCGTTGTTGATTTTGACCGAAAAGATCTCGGCCGCCTGCGAGATCTTATCGACGCAATAAATGCCTGCTGAAGGATGTGGTTTTACTCGTCCCGAAAGAGCTCGGTACTCAGGTATCGCTCGCCCGTACTGGGCAGGATAGCCACAATCTGTTTTCCTGAGTTTTCAGGTCTTTTGGCTATTTCAAGGGCTGCCGAAACCGCGGCCCCGGAGGAAATGCCGCACAAAATCCCTTCATGTCTGGCCAGATCTCTGGCAACCTCAAAAGCCTGGTCATTGGTTACAGTGACGATCTCGTCAATGATCCTGGTATTTAGCACCTCCGGGATGAAACCGGCTCCGATTCCCTGTATCTTGTGGGGGCCAGGATCACCTCCTGAGAGGACAGATGAATCGCTGGGCTCAACCGCCACAGCCTTGAAGGAGGGCTTTCGCCCTTTGATCACCTCAGATATCCCTGTGATGGTTCCGCCGGTTCCCACCCCGGCAACCAGAATATCCACGCCCCCACTGGTGTCCCGCCATATCTCCTCAGCCGTGGTCTTCCGGTGGATCTCAGGATTGGCCGGATTGGTGAATTGATTGGGCATATAGGCGTCAGTGGACTCGGAGAGTATTTCCTGTGCGTTCTTGATGGCCCCTTTCATCCCTTCCTTTCCTGGTGTGAGGACCAGTTCCGCGCCCAGGTGCTTGAGGAGCTTCCTTCTCTCCACGCTCATGGTTTCGGGCATGGTCAGGATAAGTCGATATTTCTTGACTGCACAGACAAAGGCGAGAGCAATACCCGTATTCCCGCTGGTGGGTTCAATGATCACGGTATTTTTGCCAATGAGACCCTGTCGTTCCGCCGCCTCGATCATGGCCAGGCCAATACGGTCTTTGACGCTGCCCAGAGGGTTCTTGAATTCCAGTTTGACCAGGATATCGGCATGGAGCCCCCTGGAAATCCAGTTCAGTCGCACCAGAGGTGTGGACCCTGTCGTTTTTGTGATATCAGGGAAAATTTCGCCCATCTTCTGCCCTCCTCCTTTTATAGGGTTTCGTCATGCTCTTTAAGAGGATTTTCCCTTAAAGATCAATTCGGGTTTCTTCAGAAAGACCTTGGTGTCCGGCGGCACCGAATCGGTGATCCAGACGTTCCCGCCAATCACTGAACGGGCGCCTATCACAGTATCCCCTCCCAATATGGTGGTCCCGGCATAGATGATCACTTCATCTTCTATGGTGGGGTGACGTTTTTTGCTCCTGAGTGCTTCCGCCGAACCTCTCGGCAGCGACAAGGCACCCAGTGTTACCCCCTGATAGAGTCTTACGCGGTTTCCAATCTCTGTCGTCTCACCCACCACCACGCCGGTTCCATGATCGATAAAAAAACTCTCTCCGATGTGGGCTGCCGGATGGATGTCGATCCCGGTCAGGCTGTGAGCATGTTCCGTCATAATACGCGGGATCAAGGGGATGCCCTGATGATGAAGCTGGTGGGCCATGCGGTAGACCGTGACGGCATAAAGACCAGGATAGCTGAATATAATCTCGTCATAGCTCTTAGCCGCCGGGTCGCCTTCATAGGTTGCCCGGACATCTTTGGCGAGCATGGTCCGCAACAGAGGCATTTCACGCATAAAATCGATTGCAGATTCCATGCCTCGTTCTTCGCAATGGGTACAGGGTTGATTATAACGGAGACAATCATGTCTGATTGCGAGGGTGATCTGTTCGGAAAAGGCTTCAAAAAATGCGGTCATTTCCTGGCCGAAATAATAGCTGAGATTCACCTCATCCACTTTTGATCGGATAAAGTAACCCGGATAAAGGATACGTCTTGCCTGTTCAATTAGGTCTATGATCGAATTTTTTGAGGAGATGGGTTCCGGGCCCACATGATCAAAACAGTCTTCACGGTCGCAGGTAAGAACAAGTTTATCCACAATGGCCGGAATCTCTTCGCGAAATCGCTCTGTGGTTGTGACCTCGATTTTACACTGATCCTCTTTGTATGAGGCATCCATGGCAAATACCATTCCCTTTTGGCGTGAATCCTTCAGGCGCCCGTCGCACAGACCTGCTCATCCGGTTTCCAGTAGGGAGACAGGTTCCTCAATTTCTCAATGATGGAGGGAATCTTATCAATAACAAAATCGATCTCTTCCTCGGTGTTGAAAATGCTCATGCTGAATCTTATGGAGCCGTGAGCCATGGTGAATGGCACTCCCATGGCACGGAGGACGTGGGAAGGCTGCAGGGACCCGGATGTGCAGGCTGACCCGGAGGAGGCACAGATGCCGAATTCGTCCATCAAAAGGAGGATGGCTTCCCCTTCCACAAATTCAAAGCTTATGTTGCTGGTATTGGGAAGGCGGTTTAAAGGCTCCCCATTGAGTCGGCTATTGGGAATACGGTCCAGGATTTCCTTTTCCAGTTTATCGCGTAACTGCTTTACTCTGGTATTCTCTTCCTCCATATTCCGGGCCGCCAGATCACAGGCCTTCCCAAGCCCAATAATGCTGGCTGTGTTTTCAGTGCCTCCTCTTCGCCCCTTTTCCTGGTGCCCTCCGATAAGGAAGGGAGAGAACCTGGTTCCCTTACGCACATAGAGGACCCCTGTCCCTTTGGGCGCATGGAGCTTGTGGCCCGACAACGAGAGCATATCGATGGTGCTGTTCTTCATATCAATGGGTATCTTTCCCGCTGCCTGGACCGCATCCGTATGAAAGACAATGCCCCTGTCCCGGGCCATTTGCGCGGCCTCCTCCACCGGAAAGATGACCCCCGTTTCGTTGTTGGCCCACATAAGGCTGACAATGGCCGTATCACGTGTGAGGCTCTCTTTGTAACGATCCATGTCCAGTTGCCCTTCCCTGTTGACGGGGATTTCGGTCACCCGATATCCCTTATTAGACAGGTGGGTACAGAGGACCTTGACGGCAGGATGTTCAACCCGGCTCGTGACAATATGGGCCTTCCCGGTCTCGGTGGACAGAGCGGACCTTATGGCCGTGTTGTCGCTTTCCGACCCGCAGCTCGTGAAAATGATTTCTTCAGGCATGGCCCCAATGAGGGTTGCCACCTGCTCACGGGCCTCCTGAATCTTGCGGCCCACCTGGCCGCCAAAGCTATAAGCGCTGGAGGGGTTTCCGTAAAGATCGTGGTAGTAGGGCAGCATAGCTTCCAGCACTTCCGGCGCCACCTGGGTTGTGGCATTGTTGTCAAGATAGATGGTTGTCATTGTGACACCTCCTCAACGACCAGCTCGGGCCAGACCAGCTCCTGGAGCTTGGTTTCCACGAGGTTTTTAAAAGTCTGCTCGGAGGCCTGACAGACGGCACAGGTTCCCCGTTTCGCGACCAAAACGCGGTTCCCTATCACATCGATGAGCTCGACATCCCCGCCGTCATGCTTCAAGGACGGCCTGATTTCTCCTTCAATGACCTCCTCGATCATCCTGATCTTCTGGATATTGGTCAATTTAGGTTTGGCCACGGGCTTCTCTTCTGCTCTAACCATGGCAATAATTTCCCGTATGGTTTCATGGCAGTTCTCGCAGCCTCCCCCGGCCTTGGTGTAGTTCGTGACTTCCTCAACCGTGGAGAGGTCATTTTCCCTTATCGCC
>JALHUC010000018.1 GCA_022865845.1 bacterium
ATGAAAGGTGACAGGCTGTTCGTCGGGTTTGCTGCCGAGACCAGGAACCTGGTGGAAAACGCCAGGAAAAAGATAAAAAGCAAGGATCTGGATCTCATCGTGGCCAACGATGTCTCCGGAGAGGAAACGGGATTCGAGTCAGATGAGAACAGTGGAGTGATCCTGGATCAGGGAGATCTTGCTGAGGAAATACCCAGGATGTCCAAAATCCAGATGGCCGAGAGGATATTGGATACGGCACTTAAAACCTGGAAAGCGAAAAAGCGGTAAAAACGGTTACTATAAAGGCGATGTTTTTACCGCGGAGGACGCAGAGGCGGCCCACTGGTAGGCCGCAAGTACCGCAGGGTAACGCAGAGGAAATCTTCAATCTTGGGGAAGAGCGGTATCGTAAGAGCGGAATGTACCCTTCGACCCGTTTCACTTGCTCAGGGCAGGGAATGCAGAATGTAGAACGCAGAAGAGGATCAAAAGCTAATTTACCGCAGAGGAGTTCTTAATTTTCGAAGAAAGAGCAAGTTCCTTTAATACGGTTATATACCAGGACCTTAGGGACAGCTTTCCCCTTCCTGAATTTCAGATGTGTTTGTTTTGGATTTGCTCCGCGTCCCTCCGCGTCCTTAGCGGTTAAACAATCTTTAAGGTTTTAATAATGGATTATTTGAAAAAAATGTACCTCGAAAGTATCGGCATCGATTATCTCCCTGGAGGTATGCCACCCTCCATTGAGCAAGGATCGGATACAGCGACAGAGTTTGCGACTTTGCAGGAGCTCCGGGATGAGATCGGCGATTGCCGCAGGTGTCCCCTGTCGAAGGACAGACATCACATCGTATTCGGTGTAGGAAACCCCGATGCCGATCTGGTCTTTGTAGGGGAAGCGCCGGGGCGAGACGAGGATGATCAGGGGGAACCGTTTGTGGGTAAAGCGGGGCAGCTGCTCACGAAGATCATTTCTGCAATGGGATTCAGCCGTGGTGATGTATACATTTGCAACGTGATTAAATGCCGGCCGCCGGATAACAGGGACCCGCTTCCTGCCGAGATCGAAATGTGTGAGCCCTTTGTCAAAGAACAGCTCAGAATCATAAAGCCCCGTGCCATATGTGCCCTGGGAAGCTTCGCATCCCAGACTCTCCTCAAGAGCGAGATCAAGATCTCGCGGTTACGCGGACAGTTTCATGATTATTACGGTGTGCCCCTGATGCCTACTTACCACCCTTCCTATCTCCTGAGAAATCCCAATGCCAAGCGGGATGTCTGGGAGGATATCAAGAAAGTGATGGAACTTCTTGATCTTCCCCTATCCAGGCATGAAAATAGCTGACCGGGGTCCGGCTATTAACAGAGATCAGAGAAAACCTTGAAAAGACGCATCCTGGCATTTTTCATAGTTCTCATCCTCACAGGGATCACTGTCGGGATGAAGATCGCGTCAAATCCGGCTGTAGACCGGTGGCTCGAGAACACTATCGTGGAGCAGGCCGCAAAGCATCTCGGTGTCCATGTTGAACTTGGAAAGCTCGATCGCAATTTCATCCTGACCCGCATTACCCTCACAGATGTGACCTTGAGAGATCTCAAAGGTTCGGGCAAGTCCATATCGATGTCGCGACTTGTTGTGGCCATTGACCCCTATGCTTTTTTCCGGGGAAAGGTCGTTATTAAAGATCTCAAGCTCGAGGACATGTCCCTGGATATTGTTCGTCATGCAGACGGGACCGTGTCCGTGGATCCTCTTTTCCCTTTCTGGCAGACACAGCCCCAAGCCCGGGGGAGATCAGCGAGGTTGGGGTTTGAGATAGAGAATGTCGCTTTTATGGATGTGGACCTGTCATACGAAGATATTCCGGCAGGTGCCCGTGTGAAGCTGGATAAGGTTATCATTGTTCTTACGCATAACCGTTTTGATCCCCCTGACAGGAGAACCATCAACCTCAGGGCAAAGGAGGGAGACATCGCCTGGCGGGTCTTTCCCCAGGACCGCACGGTAACCATAAATTCCCTTTCCGGAGTCTTTGCTGTGACCCCTGACGAGTTACAGGTGTCGAAACTCAGGATCGATACCGGTCCGATCAACCTTGAGCTATCCGGTACCCTTCCTTTCAGACGCGGGGGTTTGGTAAACGGTGATCTGTCTGTCAGCATGGATATCGGTAAACTTCCATGGCTGATCCCGGATAGTGGCGGGCATATCACACTGGATGGCAATGTGGGTGGCGACCTGTCCTCTCCCTCCTTCAGGGGACAGCTGGACGGGGTTGATGTTCGTGTCGCCGGACGGTCAATGGACAGGTTAAATGCGGACATTCATCTGGATTCCAAAGGTTGTACACTCAGGGAAGGAAAGATCAATTACAGGGGTGAGGAGCTGCTGTCAGAGGTTGACCTGGCCTTCAAACAGTTCCTTCCCTTCGTCATGCGCCTCCGGACACAACAGTACCCCTTTCACAAGGTTCTGAAAGAGGTTGGCGGTAAAACAGATTTCACCAACGGTTATGTGAGTGCCGACCTGATGATCAACGGGCAGCTCTCCGGCGGTACATCTGTTATTGCCATGGAAGGTGCCCTTGGGGTTCCCGTTAGTGGAAATACTCTCCGTAACATGGATTTTGATCTTTCAGGCCGATATGAAGAGGGTTCACTCCAGGACCTGCTCCTGAATGTCCGTTCGGGAGGTATGGATCTGAATCTGGAAGGTACGCTGTCCGGGGATGGTCCCTTTCTGAAACTGTCTCTTGTGGACGATGATCTTGTAAACTGG
>JALHUC010000183.1 GCA_022865845.1 bacterium
AAACCTGTCAGCTTTATTAAGTGAAAAATGACCGGGAAAAAGATGATCAAGCTGCAAACAAACAGGGTAGGCTAATACTTAGCTATTTAGAAAGCTGACCTTCCATAAAGAGTGCCGCAACAAGAGTGAGCCTGCCCTGAGTATAACGAAGGGAATCCTGTCGGGCGTGCCATTCAAAAAAAGACCATCCCAACCGGGATGGTCTTCTTTTTGCAGCACCCGCCAGGGTGAGAACCCTGTTCCGAGAACATAAATTAAACCGATGGTGGGTCTACATTGTTCCCAAAGGTGAGAGCTTCTATATTGTGACTAATGGGGCCAGGGCGGGAATTTGTCAATTCCTGACACACGCAGGAGGGATATTGCTCAATTCCCGCCTTGACCCCAACGCCCCCTGCGTGAGACAGCCCTGGACGCTTATAAAGTAACGGCGTTTTCTCCTGGCTCTTGGGTACTGGGTACTGCCCTTCTATCCCATCTTCTCCTTCAGCAGCCTTATCCCAGCCACTACATCCCCCTTGATGTGAAACCTTATCACCCGCCTCCCCGCGTCAAGAAGGGCCTGCATGTCCCCCATGGCCTGGGCGGCCTTGAGGACCCCGAAGGTTATGGAGGAGCCGTCCTTTCCTGCCTCGTCGGGGATGGGCAGGTCCTGAGCGTCGTCCGCAGTGATCTGGATGAACAGGCCGTTGCCGCTGTCGCCTTTGTGGAGCTGTCCAGTTGAATGGAGGAATCGGGGGCCGAAACCGACCGTCGTTGCGAGATGGTACTTGTTTCGTATGGCATGTCTGAACTCACCCAGTGCCAGCGCCGTCTCGGGAACAGGGTTGATGTACGCCTGAAGGGCCACGTAATCCCCTGCCCGGGACAGGGACAAAAAACCTTCCACGGATTGACCAAGAGTGTCGGCTTTAAGATCGGAGTAAACATCGATCATTCTTTCTGATAGGGAAGGTGTCAAGGTGGGAAGGTGGCCCGCTGTCCGGTATTCATCCAGCATCCGTTTGGCCTGTATTTTGGCTGATTCCACATTGGGCTGGTCAAAGGGGTTGATCCCCATGATGTGTCCAGCGATAGTGGTAGCCACTTCCCATCGGAAAAACTCGGCTCCGACATCATACAGGTCTGCCAGATTCAGGCGAAGGATCGGTTTTCCATCTTTCTCCAGGGCGTTCACCATCGTGTCATAGGTACTATCTCCGGAAATTTTCAGATAAACGAACAAACGGTCGTTTCCATAAACATCCGGACTGCCTGGCAGTTCTCCATCAACGGGCACGATGCCCTTGCCTTCTTTTCCAGTGCTCTCGGCAAGGAGCTGCTCGAGCCAGGCTCCCAGGGACCTTATAGAGGGTGAAGTTATGAAGGTCAGTTTGTCGACGCCCCTGTTTTGCAGAGCCCCCATGACACCGCCCAGTATGGCACCTGTGTTGTTCCCCTCCCCTGGACCGTTTGCAGGACCACAATTGCTGGCCATATCCGCTGCCCGGTCCAGCAGAAGGTTTATGTCGATTCCCATGAAGGCGGCAGGGACCAGCCCGAAGTAGGACAGGGCGCTGTATCTTCCTCCGATGTTCGGATCGTTGACAAATATTTCCCTGAACCCGAGTTTCAACGCCAGAGTCTGAAGAGCACTTCCCGGATCTGTGATAGCGATAAAATGGCTGCCTGCACGGTCGGATCCAACAGCTTGCGCAGTTAGATTGAAGAAGTATTTGAAAAAGGACAGCGTCTCGGATGTGGTGCCGGATTTGGTGGAAACGATGAAAAGGGTTTTTGACAGGTTCAGATCCTGAGTCAGATCCAGGATGGCCGACGGATCAGTGCTGTCGAGCACCCTGAGTTTAAGGTAACCGTCTGTGGCTTGGAAGGTCTTTCGAAAAAGGTCCGGTGCCAGGCTGGATCCTCCCATGCCAAGAAGTACCGCGTCCGTATATGCCTCCTCCCGGACATGCTCTACCGTATTATGGATCTTGGCGGAGACATCTCTCATATTCACGTAGCTGTTCAGCCATCCCAGGCGGTTTGATATCTCCTGGGGGACATCCTTCCAGAGGGTGTGATCGTGATCCCACAAGCGGGCCATTACATGGTGTTCCTGGAGAGCCTCCAGGGTCTTGTCCACAGTGTCCCGGTATCCGGCGGCGTTTACCGAGAAGGCCGATCTGCCCGATTTCAGGCTCGTTGCTTTTTTACCGATCCCCTCAATAAGGGAATCGAAGGAGTCGGCAAAGGACTTGACGCCCTTTTTAAGGAGATCAGCTGTAACTTTCTCAATGTCGATACCGATGCCATCAAGGCGCTCCATATGGAGGGACACTTCCCCCATGGCTTCGGAAAGCACAGCCGCAGGTGTGCCGTGATCCAGAAACGCCTGGAGGGTTTCCATAGGCATGGTGTTCACAGTGTGCCGCCCGATGAGCCCATCGACATAGACAGTGTCAGGGTAGGCGGGGTTTTTACTGCTGGTGCTCGCCCAAAGAGGGCGCTGCAGCCGTGCTCCGGAAAGAAGAAGCCTCTCCCAGTCGTTTCCTGAGAAGATCTCTGTAAACTCAGCGTAGGCAATCTTTGCGTTGGCGATGGCAGTGTGCCCCTTCAGATCCATGTTGCCGGCATCATGGATCAGCTGGTCCACAGCTGTGTCCACCCTGCTGACGAAAAAGGAAGCTACGGAGGCGATGGTATCAATGGGACGACCTTCTGCGGCTCGTTTCTTAAGCCCCACGATATAGGCCTGGGCGGCATCCCGGTACTGCTGAAGGGAAAAGATGAGGGTGACGTTGACGTTGACCCCCTTGAGAATAAGCTGCTCTATGGCTGAGATTCCCTCGGAGGTGGCAGGAACCTTGATCATGATGTTGGGCCTGCCGAGGGATGTAAAGAGCCTCATCCCCTCACGAACTGTTCCTTCGGTATCGTGGGCGAGTTTTGGACTGACCTCCAGGCTGACATAGCCGTCGTCCCCTTCGGTACGGTCGTAAACTGGCCTGAGAAGATCGGCCGCCATGCCGATGTCCTCCCTGGTCAGTTCGTCGTATATTTCCCATAATGAGCAGCCTTCGCTCATGAGGATGGCCAGGGACCTGTCATAATCGGTGCTTCCGGTGATAGCCTTCTCGAATATGGTGGGGTTGGAAGTGATGCCGGTAACACCCAGGTCGATAAGTTTGCCGAGTTCACCGGAGGTGATAAAGGACCTCCTGATGAAGTCGACCCAGATGGATTGGCCAAGTTCGTAGGTCTTTTGAATGTTGTTCATTGCGGTCTCCGCATCAATTTACTGTTCACGGTTCACAGTTCACTATTTTCATTAGCATAGTTCACCTGCACCCCATGGGCAAGGATGTCGGCAAGAAGTTATGAAATTGTTAAGTGTTGTTTGCGGCCGCGTGATATTATTTGCCATATTGTTTTAAGGTGTACAGATGGATAATCTCTTGGTTTGAACATGTATCCTGGATCAGGATGTTGGGGCCCTGACATCCATGATCATATTTCATCAGGGAGGTTGGATCGATGAACCAGTTCGAGAAAATTGCTACCGAGGGCAGGAGTGAGGGTCTTTACGCTGATGGAATAGATACCATGCAGGTCAATGTCGGGCTGCGGTGCAACCAGGCATGCGCTCATTGCCACCTTTCAGCTTCGCCCGAAAGTAAAGAAATCATGAGTTGGCCTGTCATGGAAAAGGTGCTGCAGATCGCCGAATCGATAGCTCCCGGGACCGTGGACATTACCGGAGGTGCCCCGGAGCTGAACCCCCACTTAAAAGGCTTCATTAAAGGTCTGTCCACCCTGGATATCCGGTCCCAGGTGCGTACCAACCTCACCGCGCTTTTAGAAGCCGGCAATGAGGATCTCATCGGGTTTTTCAAAGATCATCGAGTGAAGCTGGTTGGGTCACTCCCCTGTTACCTGGAGGAAAATGTCCGGGCGCAGCGCGGAGACGGGGTCTATGAACAAAGCATTGAGGCGGTCAGAAGGCTGAATTTTGTTGGGTACGGGATCGATCCCGACCTACAGCTCAACTTCGTTTACAATCCGGGCGCCGCGTTCCTGCCTGGAGATCAGGCCGATCTGGAGGGTGCCTACAAAAAGGAACTGAAGGACCGGTTCGGAGTGTCCTTCACCCACCTGCTCACGATCACCAATATGCCCCTCGGCCGCTTCGGGGAGAAGCTTGAAAAGGAAAGCCGCCTGGATAAATATGTAAAACTCCTCTCCGATTCTTTTAACCCGGAAACTGTGCCCGGTCTTATGTGCCGCCGCCAGATCAGTATCGGCTGGGACGGGACGCTGTACGATTGCGACTTCAACCTGGCGCTGAACATGGTCATGAACCATGGGGCTCCAGACCACATAGACAAGTGGAACCTCAATGATGTGGTAGGAAGAAGGATCGTCACCGGCGCGCACTGCTTTGGTTGTACTGCGGGTAATGGGTCCTCCTGCGCTGGCGAGTTGGTTGCTGAACCACAATAAACGGCCTTCTGCTTCGTTCTCGCTCATCGTCAGTCCTCGCCGTATTTCATATACGCCTCCGGCTGGCTCTTCTCTCGGGCCTCGCATCTAGCCATTTCTTGTGGCTCAAAAAAATTAAGTCCGAATTGTGTGAGGCAGGGCGGGGAAGGGCAGGAGCCAATAGTCAGGAGGAAAATCCCGACTTGGCGACGGAGCGACTTGGCGAAAGTTCAAGATCAGCG
>JALHUC010000019.1 GCA_022865845.1 bacterium
GTCCTAGAACTTCAGAAGCTCATAAGGGATCTCAGGGAGAGGGGGCTGGGAATCTTGATAACGGACCACAACGTTCGGGAGACATTGGGGATCACCGACAGGGCCTATATACTGGCTGCCGGGATGATCCTTGAGGAGGGATCTCCCGATGCGATAATAAGCAGCGAGAGAGCCCGGAAGGTGTACCTCGGGGAGGGGTTCAGTTTGTGAGAGCGGTGAAGGGTGAATAGTGAAGAGTGAATAGGAAAAAACAGGACTTAGAACGTAGAACGCAGAAGAAAACCGAAAGCGAGAATGTGGTGACGGTTGGCTGTTCACGGTTCACAATTCACTGATATTCATTTTGGAATCTGAAATTTGGAATTTGGAATTGAATCTATGAGGTATCGCGTTGGATCTTAAAGCCCAACTACAGATGAAACAACAGCAAACGTTGGTGATGACTCCCCAACTGCAGCAGGCGATTCGACTGCTCCAATTGTCGAGGCTGGAGCTGACAGAGATCGTGCGCCAGGAAATCCTTGAAAACCCGGTACTTGACGAATATGGGCCCCCGGAGAACGAGTCCGAGTTTTCCATAGACCAACCTGAGGATCCAAACACTCCTGCTGACAATAAGAGCGACAGGGAAGAAGAGATAAACACCCTTACCATTCCAAAGGATATAGGTGAGTGGGAATCCTATCTGGAATCCAGCCAGAGTCTCCCATACCAGGCTCGAGAGGAGCAGGAACATCCGGCCTTCGAGGCGATGATCACGAGCCCCGACACACTTCAGGAGCACCTTCTGTGGCAGCTCCGAATGACGCGGCTCACTGAGATGGAAGCAAGGGCTGCCGAGGTCATCATCGGGAACCTCGATGACAACGGCTATCTTGAAACACCTCTTGATGAAATCCTGAGCCCCCTTGGTCCTGAAATCGAGGCTGTGGGTCTCGAAGCTCTTGGTGTTGTCCAGGAGTTCGATCCTCCGGGAGTGGGTGCAAGAGATCTTGTTGAGTGCCTGCTTATCCAGATAAAGATGCTCGATTTTGATGGTCCCTTTGTGGAGGAAATCATCAGGGAACATCTGGAGGATGTTGCCAAGGGGGATGTGGACGCCATCGTTCGCCAGATGGGAATATCGAGAGCGGAAGTTCTTCAGGCCATGGATCTTCTCAGGGAGCTGGAACCCAAGCCGGGAAGGCCTTTCGGTGGAACGGAGTCCGTTTACGTGACTCCAGATGTATTCCTGTTCAAGATGGGAGACGAGTGGACCATCACGCTGAACGATGACGGATTGCCCAAACTGCGGATAAACGGTTTTTACAGAGAGCTTTTAAAGCATGGTTCATCCATGAAGGCTGAGGACAAGGAGTTCCTGTTGGAAAAAATACGCTCCGCAGCGTGGCTGATCAAGAGCATAGATCAGCGTCAGCGTACGATATACCGTGTTACCAAAAGTATCCTCGAAAAGCAGATGGACTTTTTTGAACGAGACGTTCGGTACCTGAAACCCATGGTACTGCGTGATGTCGCTGATGACATCGGGGTCCATGAATCCACTGTCAGCCGTGTTACGACCCAGAAATATGTTCACTGCCCCCACGGCCTGTTCGAGCTCAAGTACTTTTTTAACCCTGGTATTCAGACGCTCTCGGGGGAGATGATGGCTTCCGAAAGTGTGAGGGCCAAGATCCGGGATATAATTGGAGCTGAGGACACAGGGAAACCTCTCAGTGATCAGGCCATCTCGCAGATGCTGAGACTTGAGGGGATCGATATTGCAAGGAGAACCGTAGCCAAATACAGGGAGGCAATGAAAATTCTGCCGTCTTCCAGGAGAAAAAAGATCACCTGACCCAGAAGTCCGTTTGAGGATCCTGACAGACTCCTGGGTGTAATTTCCAGGAAGATGCTATACTGTGATTATGAAAAAATAAGCTAAATTCGAGGGTTATAATACAAAACCAGTACAAGAGAGCGATACTATAAACAAGCTTACCACTGTAGAATTACTTGCGGTTTTTTCCCAGATTCACAAAACCTGGAGTGTCATGGAGACTCCGGGGTATCCTGCAAACCCTGGCAGTGTGTCGAGGTTTTCCGAATCGCTGCCAGGGTTGACTTAGAGTTTTTAATGTGATTACGTCGATAGCTTTTGGAGGGAGGTTCTATAGCCATGCAAATAGAGGTTTCATTCAAACACATGGAGCAAAGTGATCCCCTGAGAGATTA
>JALHUC010000184.1 GCA_022865845.1 bacterium
TATGGTTTTACTCATCGGTATCTGGGGTGGTCAGCGCCGTGTTTACGCCGCGGTAAAGTTCTTCCTCTATACTCTGGTGGGCAGCCTGTTCATGCTCATCGGTTTCCTGGCCATCTATTTTACCCACGGCTCGGCTACAGGCGTCTACACCTTTGACCTTCTCAAATGGTTCGACGGTTCACTTCCATCCAACATCCAGTTCTGGGCCTTCTGGGCCCTGTTCCTGGGGTTTGCCATCAAGGTACCGCTATTTCCGTTCCACACATGGCTTCCCGACGCCCACGTTGAAGCGCCCACGGCAGGTTCCGTCATCCTTGCCGGTGTGCTGCTTAAAATGGGAACCTATGGGTTTGTGCGGTTTTCCCTGCCCCTTCTGCCTGAAGCAACTATCAATGCGATCCCCTACGTTATGGCTCTCGCCCTCATAGGGATCATCTACGGGGCGCTGGTGGCCTGGGTACAGCCCGATGCCAAAAAACAGGTGGCTTACAGTTCGGTAAGCCATCTCGGTTTTGTCATATTGGGGCTGTTCACCCTCACCTTTCAGGGAATCCAGGGCGGGGTTCTGCAGATGATCAACCACGGCCTCTCAACGGGAGCCTTATTCCTCCTGGTGGGTGTCCTGTACGAGCGCAGACACACGAGGATGCTTGATGATTTCGGGGGACTTACATCAAAAATGCCGATCTTTGCCGTAATGCTCGGGATCGCCACCTTCTCTTCCATAGGACTTCCCGGACTGAACGGTTTCATTGGCGAGTTCCTCATCCTCCTGGGAGCGTTCAAGGCCGAGATGTACATCTACTGCGCGATTGCTGCCACAGGCATCATCCTGGGGGCCGTCTATATGCTGCACATGTATAAAAAGATCATGTTCGGTGAGATCACCAAAAAAGAGAACGAAGACCTGAAGGATATGAACTTCAGGGAAATACTGGTGATGGCTCCGATCATCGTCCTTATATTCTGGATCGGTCTTTATCCAGGACCGTTCCTGAGGATCCTGGAACCAGCCGTTAACGAGGTCGTGGCCAGGGTAAACGTGGGAACGAAGGACAGCGAACGATCCCATACAGCCGTTGTTGGAAAATATACATCCGGTGAAGAGGTAGCTGTCGTTGCGGTATCAGACGCTGTGCTCTCTTCCCATGGAATCGACGAATAAGGGAGTGACCCAATGCTGAGTGTCCTATTGCCCGATTTCAGGGTCATTGCCCCCGAGCTGATCCTTTCCTTCACAGCTTTCGCCGTTATCGCGTGGGAGTTGATCACACGGACCAGGAGCCATACGACATCAGCGGCCATATCTGTCCTTGGCGCCATTGCGGCGCTGGCGGCGACGGCGGCTACCTGGAAGGTGAACGTATCCACTTTCGGGGACGCTGTCGTGCTGGACCCCTTTGCTTCCTTTTTCAAGGTTATCTTTCTCGTTGCGTTGATTCTTTCTATTGCGCTTTCCCTGCGCCGGATCAGCGACAGCGGTTCCGAGGCTCATTCAGAATATTACGCTCTCATGCTCTTTGCCACAGTGGGAATGATGGTTATGGCTTCAGGCCGTGAACTCATTACGATCTTCCTGGGGTTGGAGCTGCTTTCCATGTCGCTGTACATCCTGGCCGGTTTCTTCCGCAGGGATACTCTTTCCAACGAAGCTGCCCTTAAGTATTTTGTCCTGGGTGCCGTTGCCACAGGTATTCTGCTTTTCGGTATGTCCTATATTTACGGCGTCACCGGCAGCACCCATCTCCAGATCATCGGAGAGACCCTTCGGACCCATCCGGCTGCATTGGCGGACAAGGCTCTTCTGGTAGGGTTGTTCATGGTCCTGGTTGGGTTCGGTTTCAAGATCTCCATGGTACCTTTCCACCAGTGGACCCCGGACGTATACCAGGGAGCACCTACCCCGGTGACAGCTTTTATGTCGGCAGGACCCAAGGCGGCCGGTCTTGCGGCTCTCATTCGGGTACTGGTTGAGGCCATGCCTCAGTTGGGGCATGAGTGGGAGATCCTGGTCGCGGTGTTCGCTGTGCTCACCATGACGGTGGGGAACCTGGCGGCCCTGGCTCAGACCAACCTTAAGAGAATGCTTGCTTACTCCTCCATCGCCCATGTGGGATATATCCTTATCGGTCTTGTCGCCAGTGTAGGCGGAGAGGCCGACAGGGCCATATCGGGAATCATGTTCTATCTGCTCGCATACACTTTCATGAATATCGGCGCCTTCGCCATCCTGATCTACCTTCGTCGCGAAGGAACGTCCCACGAGAACCTGGATGATTTCAGTGGTCTGTCACGCCGCTCTCCTTTCGCTGCCCTGGCCATGCTCATTTTTCTTTTCTCCCTGGCGGGCATTCCTCCTACAGCCGGTTTCGCTGCCAAGCTCTCCATCTTTTACGCTGCCATTCAGGGCGGATATTACTGGCTGGCCATCATCGGGATCCTCAACAGCGCTGTTGCCGCCTATTATTATCTGCGAGTGGTGGTGATCATGTACATGAGGGAGCCTGAAGGTGAGCTTAAATCGGCGGTAGCTTCTCCCATATTGTGGGTCGGCATTGCCCTGGCTCTGGCCGGTACGATCCTCCTCGGGATACTTCCCGGAGGTATCCTCGAGGCAGCCAGGTTGTCTGCAACCACCCTGCTGTAGATCCACAGCCGGAAATTATCAGTGAACCGTAAATCGTGAACCGTGAACCGAAAAACAGCGACCGGCAATAGTCCTTTCTCGACTGTTCACTGTTCACCTTTCACTCGTTCTCCATTTTCCATTCTCCAGAATCTCCCTTCTTGATAAGATCCCGGATGCTGTATATCATGAACAGTTGAACCCGGCCGCCCAATTCCTATAGCCTTAACGATCAAATCACAAGAACAGTACAGGTCTGACCATCAACATGACCCCCCGAAATGAAAAAGTAAAAGGCACCCTTCTTATGGTATCGGCTATGGTGATCCTTAGCCCCGATGCCCTACTCATCTCACTGATCAGTGTTGATCCCTGGACCCTCGTTTTCTGGCGTGGGCTTCTCACAGCCTGTACTCTGTCAGTAACGCTTGTGTGTTCCCATGGGAAGGGAGTTTTGCGGGAAGTCTTCCGCATGGGGCCCGCTGGCATTCTGGCGGGCTTTTTATTCAGTGCGAGTACTGTTTCCTTTGTCATGTCGATCCGGCTGACCACAGCAGCCAACACCCTCGTCATTGTCGCGGGGACGCCGCTGTTTGCTGCCATTTTAACCAGGATCTTTCTGGCTGAAAGGGTTCCTGTGCGTACCTGGGTCGCGGTTATAGCTGGTTTTTCAGGCATCATCGTCATATTCAGCGGAAGCCTTTCAACGGGCAGTGCTCTCGGGGATCTTCTGGCCCTTGCAACAGCCCTGATCATGGCCACCAACTTTGTCATTATCCGCAGCCACAGGAAGGTCAGTATGATCCCCGCGGTAGTTCTAAGCGGGATATTGACCACCCTTCTCACACTGTTCATGGCCGATCCTCTGTCCGTCGGAGCCTCCGATTTCCTGCTGCTCGCGGTCCTGGGTTCTGTTGTAATGCCAATTCCCCTGGCTATTTTCACGGTGGCGCCGAAACTCATCCCTGCCGCGGAAGTAAGCCTGATCATGCTTTTGGAGACGTTTCTGGGGCCTCTCTGGGTGTGGCTTGTTATAGGGCAAAGGCCCGCAGGTGAGACGGTTCTTGGAGGGGGGTTGTTGGTGACGACACTAGTGGTGCATGCGTTGGTTGGGAGGGGCCGTGATTCGTAATTTGTGATTCGTAATTCGGGTTTTACCAGTCACGAGTCACGAGTCGCCAATCACGGACTTTCGCGGTTCCGCAAACACCCTCTTAACCTGTGGATACTCTTCTTGGATGGCTGTTCTGAGCTGTTCCAGCACCTTTTCCACGTGGCCGGCCAATACAGAGTCAACAAAATCCAGGCTGATATTGGCGAGGATGAAATCAGGCCCCATGTGAAGGGTAAGAACTTCGTTCACGGAGATGATCTCGGGGTAGGAACTGGCGATGATCCTGATACCGTGGATGATCTCTCTGTTGGCGCTCTCCCCGATGAGAAGTCCTTTGGTCTCATAGGCGAGCCAGATAGCGGTCCCTCCCAGGATGAGTCCGATGACAATGGAGGCCAGGGCGTCGTACACAGGATTTCCCGTAACCTGGGTCATGTAAATACCCAGAAAAGCCATGACCAGGCCAAGGAGGGCGGCTGAATCCTCGAACAGAACGACGAAGAGGGAAGGGTTCTTTCCACGCTGCACAGCCTCTATGTATCCCCATTTTCCCTTTGCACGGGAAAATGCCCTTAAAGCGAAGAGCCATGCCGCCCCCTCAAACAGGCAGGCCAGAGCAAGAACGATGTAGTTCAAGGTGGCGTTTCCCGGTACAGCCGGGTGGAGGATGTGGACGATCCCCTCGTACAGGGATATGCCGGCTCCCACGGCGAAAATGAGGATAGCCACCACGAAACTCCAGAAATAGACCTCTTTGCCGTGGCCGAAGGGAAAATTTTCATCTGGAGGAGCTTCGGAGCGTTTCAGGCCGTAAAGGAGCAGCACCTGGTTGCCCGTGTCCACAAGGGAGTGGATCCCTTCGGACAGCATTGCAGAACTCCCGGTAAGAAGTGCGGCTGAAAACTTGGTGACCGCTATGAGGGAATTGCCCGCCAGGGCCGCCCAGATAACCTTTTTGGAAGCTGAGGACATATTTCACCTGCCGTTAAATATTGTCAGGTTTCCCCGAGTGGAATTATGATCACACCTGTGTTTTAATACCCTTTTTTTATCTTATAACATTTTTAGCTGTGCAACAGCAGGGAAGGAGAGGCAGATGCAGATCGGAACGAATAGCGTGGTTTCCATTCACTACACCTTAAGGGACGAGACCGGCGAGGTGCTGGACGCCTCAGAGGGTAGGGAACCGCTGGATTACATGCACGGCTCCGGGCAGATCATTCCGGGCCTTGAAAACGCGCTGGAGGGAAAATCCAAGGGAGAAGAGCTCGCTGTAGTCATCGAGCCGGAAAAAGGCTATGGCACCCGGGACGAGTCCCTTGTCCACGAGGTCCCGAAATCGGAGTTCGAGACGCCTGACGAATTTGAAGTGGGGATGCAGTTTCGGGTGGGTGATGAAGGTGGAACCCTGATCATGGTGGTGGCCGGCGTTGGGGATGAGGTGGTAACGCTGGATGGTAACCACCCTCTTGCCGGTGTGACCCTGTCCTTTGATGTTTCCATCGCGGATGTTCGAGAGGCCACCGAGGAGGAGATCAAGGCAAGTCAGCATGTCCATGGCTCAGGATGTGGTTGCTAGCATTTTGACTACAAAATGCTAGCAACCAGTGTCGAGAGTCTAGTGTCTGGCGTCTAGCCAAATGATCGCAAGGCACATGGTTGGTCATTGAGCACGAAATTATTTTCGCTAGACACTAGAAACCAGAAACCAGACGCTATGGATGATCTCCCCCCGCTTTTAGTATTTGGGGGGAGATCATCCATTTCACCCTCCACCTCCCTGCTTTTTCCAGGCACACTACCGTCCCGGGGGTAAAATCTAGGATGTCCCATCCGCCGTCATGAAGCAGCAGCATGGAAGCGAGACGCGGCAGGTGGGGCAGGTGGCCCACGAGCATGGCATCCTGGTCCATAACCTCCAGGCGTTGGGACCAGACAGCAGGGTCATCTGATGGCCTGAGACCATCCGTTTCCTCAGGGGCGGGAGCCCGGGGCAGAACCTGGCTGATAATGGAGGCTGTCTGGGCAGCCCTAGCCTTGGGACTGTGAAAAATGTGCCCTGGCATCAACCGGAAACTATGGGCCAGAAGCCCGGCCAGCTCACGCACATCGGTTTCGCCCTGCCTTGACAGAGGCCGTGCCCGACCTTCCCCCTCGCTGACAGCCTCACCGTGTCTCATGAGGTAAAGCAGCATTGCTCTCTCCCTTCACCGGCTCAACGCCATTAGGTCAAAACCGTAATGTTTGTGCTATATACGATTCTAAATTACAATAATGTTTCTCACAACTCCACAAAAGAGGGCATGTAGTACGGACATGGATGAATCCAGAATAAAAAAAATACTGGACGCGAGTCCGGA
>JALHUC010000185.1 GCA_022865845.1 bacterium
CCAGAGTCAGGTGAAGGGGTGCGTCTCGCGGGGTGGGTTAAGGACGGCAGTATCGTTGGGTCTGCTCTTGATGGTGCGATCTCTTTTACCATCACCGATGGCGAGAGAGATTTACCGGTACGGTACGCCGGTCAGATACCTGACACCTTCGAGAACGGGGCTGAGGTCATCGTGGAGGGATTTTTCAGGGGGCAGCCTGTTTTCGAAGCGGCTACCATGCTGGCCAAATGCCCCTCCAAGTATGAAGCTTCAGGTCCAGACAGACCAGGCATACCGGAGAAGAAAGACCTATGAACGCCATGGGCGATGCTGCCCTTCTTGTAGCTTTTTTTGTCAGTCTTTACGGTACGGGCGCGGCTCTTGTAGGAGCCCTTGCCGGGCACGGAGGAGGAGCCCTTGCCGGGCGGCGTAACCTCATCAAGAGCTCCCGGTTTGCCGTTTACCTCACCTTCGGTCTTCTTACAATCGCCAGCGCCGCCCTGTTAAAGGCCTTTCTGGCCAGAGACTTTTCCCTTCTCTACGTCTTCGAATACTCCAACCGCTCCCTGTCTGACGCTTATGCGGTGACGGCATTCTGGGCAGGTCAGGAGGGGTCGCTTCTCCTCTGGGCATGGCTGCTGGCTCTTTGCGCGGCTCTTGCTCTTTTCCTGCACAGAGACAAGCTCCGGGACCTCATGCCGTGGGCCACCTTCATCCTTTTGCTCAACACATCTTTTTTCCTTCTTTTGCTCAACTTTGTCTCCAACCCTTTCGCCCTCTTTCCGGGACAGATCCCCCCTGACGGGTACGGGCTTAACCCACTGCTCCAAAACCCCGGAATGGTCATCCATCCACCTACCCTGTTCATAGGGTATGTGGGCCTTACCGTTCCCTACGCCTTCGCCCTGGCGTCCTTGCTCGTCGGTCGGTCCGACTCCGACTGGATCAAACATACCCGGATATGGACGGTGGTTTCCTGGTTCTTCCTTGGTGTGGGCATCCTGCTGGGAGCCGAATGGGCCTATGTGGAGCTGGGTTGGGGCGGATACTGGGCGTGGGATCCGGTGGAAAACGCATCCCTCATGCCGTGGCTCACGGCCACAGCTTTCATGCACTCCATCATGATCCAGCAGCGCCGGGGCATGTTCAAGATCTGGAACATGGGTCTTATCATATTCACCTATTTTCTTATTATCTTTGGAACGTTTATCACGCGCAGTGGACTCATCTCCTCGGTTCACGCCTTTGGAAAGAGCAGCCTGGGGACCTTCTTCCTGGTTTTCATGATCGTCACCCTCGTGCTGGGTCTCATGGCGGTGTGGTGGCGCAGGAAGCTGCTGGTCACGGAGAACTCTTTGGATTCGCTCCTGTCACGGGAGAGCGCGTTTCTTCTCACCAACCTCATTTTTTCGGCCATGGCGTTCTCCGTTTTCTGGGGAACCATCTTTCCTGTCCTGTCTGAGATCACAAAAGGGGTGAAGATCACTGTAGGTCCGGGGTTTTACAACCGGGTCAACGTTCCCATTGCTCTTGTCCTGATGCTTCTCATGGGCGTAGGTCCTCTGCTGGCCTGGCGCCGCCCCACTGGGGCCAGGATCGTCAGAGTCTTCACACTGCCGGCGGTCTTTGGGGTAATGGGGGCTGTCGCGGCATTTGCTTCCGGGATCAGGAACGTGAGTACCATCCTCGTCATGACCTTCTCGGCTCTTATTCTTGGTTCCGTTCTGGTGGAGCTGTACCGGGGGGCTTGGGCACACAGCGGGGCAAAGGGTGGGCCACTGCCCCTGGCGGCTTTTAAGGTGATCCTGGGTAACCGGCGCCGTTATGGCGGCTACATCGTCCATCTGGGCATGGTACTCATCTTCATGGGTCTTGCGGGGGCACCCCTTACCAGGGAGGTGACCGGAACCATCATACCCAACGAATCCATCAGCGTGGGGGACTATACCCTGAAGTACATGAACATGAGGTGGGTTCCCACCAAGGACAGGCTGGCGGTAACCACGAGACTGAAGGCCTTTCACAAGGGGCAGGCGTTAGGGTATCTTGTCCCTGAGAGACGCTTTTACGAAAACAGGGAAGATCAGCCCACCAGTGAAGTTTCCATTTTAAGCAACTGGAAAGAGGATTTGTATGTGGCCCTTACCGGATATAACCGGGACGGCCGGGCGAGCTTCAGGATATTGATTAATCCGTTCGTACCCTGGTTGTGGGTCGGGGGCTACGTTGTGGGCTTTGGTGTACTTCTGGCTGTTTGGCCGCACAGGCGCAGGGCGCATCCGAGCGGCGCCCAAGGAGGACAGCCTTGAATATCTGGACGGCTTTCTTTCTGGTTTTAAGCGTCGTGATCCTGGCTTCACCCTTATTGTCTTCCTCAGATGCTGTGAGGAACGGGTTCGCCAGCGGGCTCAGCCATAATGGCAGGCCGGACCCGGAGGATAATGAGCTGGAGCTGGATCTTGCCTCAGGACGGCTTGCCCGGGAAGATTACGAAGCCATGACCGGCCAGAAGGCCAAGCTTGTATCGGGAACCGCTGAGGATGCATTGGAGGACGATGGAAGCCTTTCTTAAGGCTGAAGGCCTTGTCAAGCGCTACGGGCATATCAACGCTCTGCGGGGAATAGACCTTCAGGTGGACCGGGGTGACTCTGTGGTTCTGTTGGGGCCCAACGGCGCCGGCAAGAGCACCCTGCTGGGTGTTCTGGCCGGGAGAGTCAGACCCACCGAGGGGCAGGTGATCCTTCAGGGCGAAACACAAGGAAAGACACTGGGTAAGAGTGCCCTCGCCCGCAGCCTGACAGGCTACCTTGGGCACTCTTCCTTGCTGTATCAGGGACTAACGGCCAGGGAGAACCTCCTGTTCTACGGAAAGCTCTACGGTGTAGAGGACTCTGCTGAAAGATCCGATGAAATGCTTAACTTTATGGGGCTCTGGGAGCGCAGGGACGACAAGGTGGGAGGGTTTTCAAGGGGCATGGAACAGCGTCTTTCCATCGCAAGGTCCCTTCTTCACGACCCGCAGCTCATTCTTCTGGACGAACCGTTCAGCGGTCTCGACTATCAGTCCTCCCGCGCCTTCGCCCACGCCCTGAGGCAGCTCAGGGATGGCCGCAGGACGCTCATTATTGCGACCCACGACATGGCTGCGGTGGAGGATCTCGGTGACAGGGTAACGATCATGAACAGGGGGCGGATCCTGCACCAGGAAAAAATCCCCCTTGAAACCTCCGGAAGTACCCCCGGAAATATAATAGATCTGTACGCAAAGATCATACCGGGAGTTAAAAAGTGAGGGCCGCTTACGCCATCTTCAGGAAGGACCTTCTTTTGGAACTCCGGGGAAGGGAAATTGTGGTCACCCTGACCGTCTTCTCCTTCCTTGTTTTAACAGTCTTTTCCTTTTCCACTGAACCCGGTTCCCCGGCTCCCAGGGAGATGGCGCCCGGCATCCTGTGGATCACCTTCCTTTTCGCAGGCATACTCGGACTTGGCCGGGCCTTCGACAGGGAAAGGGAGAGCGGCTGCTTCACGGGACTTCTCCTCGCGCCGTGCGACCGGATGCAGGTGTACTGGGGCAAATGTCTTTCAACCCTGGCCTTTCTGATGGTTTTCCAGGCCATACTGTGGCCCATCTTCGGCATTCTGTACGGGTACAGTCCGGTGAGGGGTATTGGGACAGCGTGGGCCGGGATCATCCTGGGGGATATCGGGTTCGTGGCCCTGGGTGTCATCCTCTCGGCGGTGACCATCCACGCGAGGGGTAGGGAGATCATATTGCCTCTGCTGCTTCTGCCCCTGAGTCTCCCGGTGCTCGTTGGGGGCGTCAGGGTCTTGACCCTGGCGCTGGCTGGCGGCAGCGGAGCCGAGGCCCTGACCTGGATCGGACGGCTGGCTGCTTTCGATGTTATTTTCCTTGTTCTGGGGAGCGTGCTGTTTCCGTTAGTGGTGGAGGAGTGAAGCTAATTTCAGATTCCAAATTCCAGATCCCAGAGGAAATCAGCCATAAGTTTGAGATCCCTTTTGAAATTTGAATTTTGGCATTGAACTGGAAGGAAAGCATGAAGCGTAATACTCACATAATATTTCCTGTACTTGCTCTTCTCACAATAGTCGCGGCGTTGGCCGCTGCTCTTCTGCTGGCCCCTACGGAAAAGACCATGGGGGATGTTCAGCGCATCTTCTACTTTCATCTCGCCTGCGCGGCTGCTGCCTTCGTCTCCTTCACATGTGTGCTTGTCGCGTCCATCGGCTTCATCCTTCGCCGGGAAACGGTTTGGGATAATCTTGCCACTGCGGCTGCCGAGGTAGGTGTTCTGTTTACAACCTTCGTTCTCGTTACCGGACCGCTGTGGGCCAGGCCGGTGTGGGGCCAGTGGTGGGTCTGGGACCCGAGGTTGACCACGACCCTGATCCTGTGGTTCCTCTACACAGGCTACCTGGTGCTCAGACAGACCATCCCCGGATATCGAGGCGCCATGGCTGCCGCGGTCTTTTCCGTTCTTGCCTATGTGGATGTGCCGGTGGTCTATTTTTCGGTGAGGTGGTGGAGGGGGATCCATCCACAGGTGCTCAGGGGCGGTGGGGGACTGGACCCTCGAATGATCCCTCCGCTGCTTATCAGTGTCGCCGCCTTCCTGCTCCTTTCAGGGATTCTCATCAGGGAGCGTTTTTATCTTGCGAACGCCGCGGATTGTGTTGACAGGATAGCCGTCGCATTGGAGGATATGGAATTATGAGTAATTTGACCTACTTGTTCGTGGCATTTGCCCTCATATGGACCGGAGTTCTGGC
>JALHUC010000186.1 GCA_022865845.1 bacterium
CCCCGATATATTGCCGACCGCCACGACATCAGCGACTGCGGACAGGTGCTGGAAAAAATGACCGGAGCGTTAAAGGCGTTTGCCGAAAAAGCGACGGGAAAATGATTCGTGCGTGCGTTAATCCGTAAATCCGTATGCCGTAACTATAAGAATCATTGGTACCAACAACAATAATATATGGTCATAGCGCCTTCACGCTCCACGGACGTACGGACTCACGGACTAACGGATCTGGTCGGGGATCATTAAAGAGGAAGATAAGGAGAAACAAAGGGGGAAGCCATGGATTTGATCACAGGCACGTGGGAAAATAGGATCTACGACCCTGACGGTGAGGTCGTAAAATCGGATGTCATCACTCTGAGGCAAGTGGGGCAGGAGATAGCGGGGAACATCCGCAGGGAATATCCAGCCGAGCAATCCCACAGAAGATGGGAAATATCCGGAAAGGTGATCGGAAAGGATTTTATCGCCGTTTTCTGGTCTGACAACCCAGAGATCACCAGTCACGGATGCTGGCATTTAAGGCGTGAAAGCGAATCCCTGTTCTCCGGGTACTACATGAAAACGGACGCGGGAGATTTTCCAAGCGCCAACCAGGTGCGGATGGATCTGGTCAGGAAGTGAATTTGCCCAAACACGGGCAAATTCGTGATTGCGTGTGTGGGTGATTGGGTGTGTGCGTAGAAATTTCATTGAGGATTACAAATACCGGATATTGAGATAACGATAAAGATAACGATTCAAATCCTCAATTCTCAATCCGCATTGCTCAATTCTTCATCATCTGTTCCGAGCCTCATCAGCTTCAGGTCATCCACAGATAAAAGGTCGATCGTCACTGAACTCAGGGAAATGCTGATCCTGCGCCTGAAAAATACCTTATAGGGCAGCGAAGGATTAATGAAAGCATTGAGTTTTGAGCCTGACTCTTTCAAAAATGGCAAACACCACTTAAATGTTCCCTCCCGGTGAAGGAACTTCTCAAGAGCTGCAGTGTCAACTGTTTCAGTCTTTTCAGATCTCATACATCGAACAAATCGCCCAATGTTGTTCTCATTCGGTTCGATGAGCAGATCAAGGTCCCTAAACTTTCCAGGCACACCGTGAAGAGAAAAAACCATATCGCCGCCCACCAGGAAGCGGACATCCTTACGTAAAAGGATCTCCATAACCAGGCGGAACCTCTCCGGTATGATCTGTTCAGCCAGCCTTGCCCGATCAAGGGGCCCAAGGAGAGCAAAATATGAAGGCGAGAAGTGGTCCAGACGAATTTTCCTTTGTTTAAATGGACATCATGGTTTCGGAAAATTCAGTGCATTAAGTGCAACAAAACCGGTGCATAAGTGCAGTCACGCATTTCCTGCACTTTCTGCACTCACTGCACTTCTGCACTGCCAATTGACGGTTTCTAAGTCTTGGTCTCCTTTTTCCCTAACTCCACATACTTCTCCGGGAGTTGGGGCGCTCCCAGGAGGTTCATGTTGGGAACAGGGTACCTGTAGTTGCCCTTCTCTCTCATGACACCGAGTCCCTCCGTCACCGACTGGAAGCGGGATCGCGGGATCATGAACGACATCTCGTGGTCCTGGGTCCCCGCGAACACTCTCTCGCCGGAACCCGGGATCGCGTACTCACACTCATCGGACTGGACCACCCCCGCGATCCATCTGGCGCAGCCGAACCGCCCGGTACTGGAGGAATTCACACCTTCACCGTAGCCATAGTTGGCAGCGTGGATCAGGATCAGGATCTGGGCCGGATTACCATAAACAATGACCAGGTCAGGATCGTACTCACAGCGCCCGAGGGCCGAAAGCCAGATCTGATCAACCGCTCCCATCTCTTGCCTGGGATAGACAGCCTCCATCCTTTTGGCCACTTCAGGGTCATCCTGATAAAAATCGGCCACAGTGCCATCGAGAAACTCATCCGGGTTAATGTGCCCTGCCGCCACGGATGCCAGGGGACAGGCGTGGTCCGCGCTATCGAACAAAAGGGTCCATCCAAAGGTTCGGGCGATATTCAAACCCTGGCAAACGGCCAACGGGTGACCAAAATCAGCCCCCGGGCGCTTGTGCCTCTGATTGAGTTCCTCCTTTTTTTTTGCCAACCTGACCGCTACAGGAAAGGTGGAAGGTTTAACATTGGTTATAAGTGCATCGTTAAGGTTTTTCAGGACATCGACCACTTTGACCTCCAAACAAATCAATTCCAGATTTCAAATTTCAAATTTAACAAACCTTCTTCTTTGCAAATTGCTTTAAACTGAGGATTACCTGCACATCACTTCGCAAATCATGTCTCGGTTTTACTTAGAGCTTTCCTCATAATTTCAACAGAGAACGGTTTCCCGTGGGCAGGATAAACGGTCCGGGCACCGCGATCCAGAAGGAGCCTCCAACTGTCCATGACCTTCGATTCGTCAATAGCGAAGATGGGCAGCCCAGGAGTAAGACGCAGAGGAAACTTGTTCATAGCAAGGTCCCCCACAAAAACTTCCCCGGAATCCAGCATAACGCTCATGGAACCGTAAGTATGACCAGGTGTGTGAATGACAGATCCCGGTATCCCGAACTCGTAAAGGGGGAAATCCTCATCCCCGAGGCGAAGATCGACGTCTGTACCAGGAATGTGGATCAGGGGCATAAACCTTTTCATAACACTTGTGAATAAACGACCCCAAGGCGTAATGCCAGGGGAGAGTGGTTTAAGCGATTCTTCCAACCAGTGGGCATCGCAATCGTGCATAGCGATGGCAGCTCCTGTCAACTCTCTGATCTCCCGGGCACTCCCAACATGATCCCAGTGCCCATGGGTGATCAAGATGAGCTTTATATCTTCAGGCTTGATCCCGGCCGTTTTCAACTCCTTGGCAAACTTCCTGCCCTTGCCCGGGGCTCCAGCGTCAATGGCAATAATCCCGTCGGATTGAACCACGTAACATTGATCAAAGCCCAGCGCTATAGAATGGATCCTCAGGGGCATTTAAACGATCCTTCTCGGCCCCACTTCATATAATGGGGATGAACACGTTCCGGATGTATGCTCAAAATAGACAAACGTTCGCCTTCCGGAGAAAAGAACCATCTCCATGGGGAATCGGCTGAAAAAAAGTTATAATATCCACCAGATGAAACAACCATGGCAACAAGTATACAGGACTTTGATCATGGCCACCTTCGTCCTGGTCGCCTGTCACCCCTCCCCCAGGAACCTGACCCTGGTGTCCGGAAAAACCGTGTACGGGAATATGGCCATGGAGGATGCCGACATTGTAGTTTACCGATGGGAGCCGTCCCGATGGCGCTATATCTCGGACACAAGAAGCGGGTATCACGGGTCGTTCCGGGTCCACCTCCCACCGGGAACTTACAGCATCAAGGCTAGCAAAACCATCAGGGTCGGTCAGGGCGAGGTTGCGTTGACAGGTAAACTGGAAGGTCTGAAGGTTGAGGAGCGCGGCGGGAGGATCGATCAGATTGTAGTTATTATGGTCCCGGTTTCGGGATCATGAGAGATTCCGGGTTCCGGGTCCCGGGTCTAAGGTTCCACTTTACCGATCACCGATTACCGATCACTGATTACGGCCTTTACCCCGACACTTCGAAACGAAGCCTGTCACGCCAAAGGCGTGAATACCCCGTTTCTCCGCGTCTCCGCGTCAGGAGCCTGTCACGCCAGAGGCGTGACGTCACCGCGTCAGTTCTTCCCCTTCCTGTTTCAGATCAAAAGTCTGAATCATTTCGCTGGCTGGGAACTGCGCCCTGGCATCGTCCAGGACCTGCTGAGCTTCTCCGGTCCGGTTCAGGCTGCTCAACACCTTTACGAGAAGGATGGAAGCCTCCGCCTGAAGGGGGGATGGTGGGCGCTGGGAGAGAAGGTCCTTCAGCACCTGCTCGCTCTCCCAGAACTTTCTGACCTCGGCCAGATTCCTCGCATGGATCAACTGGTCTTCCGGTCCCCGGTAGTGCTGTCTTGAAACAAAAGTGTTTCTGGTTTCCCCGGAGGACACGGAACTGTCCTGAGCCTTCACCCCTGTTGCAGCAACGTTGCTATCCTCAGATGGGGTTTCCCCGGCTGGAGCATCAGGTGTAGAAAGGGCAACCGCCTCCTTCTGCTCTTCCAGCTTTTCCAATGTCTGAACCGGGACATCAGATGCCAGAGAGGGGGCTTCCTTCAGGGAAGCCGCCGTCGAAGAGTTGGAAGCGACGGTATTATCCTCATCCATCCTGATGTCTGCGGTTTCAGATGGGAGCGGAGGCTCCGCCTGTGAAACCGCGGCCTTTTCCACTACCTGGTCATCCCTTCCCGCAGAGATATTCAGGTCAGTTTCCCTGACCATGGGAGCAGTTAAAGGCTTCTCCTCAGCCTGAGACATCCCAGTTTCAACTTTGGAGATCCCTGTCTGATCCAGTTTGCCCTCCATTGGCACCTGGGGAGCAGCCATTTCAACCTCCCCTATGGCAGACCCAGCACCTTCCATTGTCGCGGGCACCGAAGGGACCGGCTCCTGGTCCTTGGTCTTTTGTGACAGTACCTCCTGCACCACCGGGGCCTGGGCAGCCTCGGTAACAGCCCCCGGAGTCTCAACCCCAACATCGGGAGTAGCTA
>JALHUC010000187.1 GCA_022865845.1 bacterium
AAGCGATGTTTAATCCAACACAAAGTACACAAAGTTACACGAAGGGGGTCAGGGCCAAAACGAAATCCTTACTTTGTTAACTTCGTGAACTTCGTGTTAAAAAAATCGCTTTTTGTAAAGGAATCAGTTGTATCCATTTTGTCATCGCGAACCGTCACCCATGTGAAGCGATCCCGGTTTCTATAAGAGCGAAAAGTGCTGTCTCTCGCAGGGGCGCAGAGTTCGCAGCTTGTCGCGGCGTAGTTGTGCCCTAGGTACAACGAAGACGGAAGAAAGGCTGTAATCCTGGGAAAGCGCGGTCATCATAAAGGCGGTTTTTTTAACCGCAGGGTACGCAGCCCGGCCAATTATAGGCCGCACCGCAGGGTAAAACCTTGAATCCTGGGGGAAAGAACGGTTGCTATATAAGCGATGTTTAATCCAACACAAAGTACACAAAGTTACACGAAGGGGGTCAGGGCCAAAACGAAATCCTTACTTTGTTAACTTCGTGAACTTCGTGTTAAAAAAATCGCCTTATGTAAAGGAATGAGCTGTATCCAAAATGTCATTGCGAGGAGTCACCCATGAAGCGTGCTGACGCGGCAATCCCGGTTTCTATAAAAGCGGATTGTTTAACCGCAAAGTACGCGAAGGGACGCAGAGGGAGGCTTCAAACTGGGGAAAAGCTGTATCCAGGCGTTTATGTGTTAAGTATCCAGGTTTTACCGATCACCCGTCTTCGCTTTCAGCTTCGACGCGGCAAGCGAATTACGAATCACGGTTTTTTCTCTTCGGATTGTGCCGGTCCACCTCGCGTACCATCTTCGCAAATCTTTTCCCTGCACGTTTCTCTTCCATGCGAGCGTTTTGGCTCTTTCTGACCTCGAGGCTTTCAAACTCGGCCCTGAGTTTCATGTAGCTTTCGAAGCGCCCTTTATCCAGGTGGCCAGAGTCCAGCGCTTCCAGTACAGCGCAGCCGTTCTCCGAATCGTGGCGACAATTCCGGAAACGGCAGGCGGCAGTCAGGTCCTCTATTTCCGGGAAAGCCTCCATCAGGCCTTCTTCATCACCCCAGACCTGGATCTCCCGCATCCCTGGAGTATCGATGACCGCGCCGCCCCCCGGGAGGCTGACCAGTTCACGGTGAGTCGTTGTGTGCCGTCCCTTGCCGTCCGTTTCCCTGACTTCGCCCACCTCCATGCGGTCCTCACCCAGAAGGCAGTTTATGATGGTCGACTTGCCCACGCCCGAGGAACCCAGAAAGGCTACTGTCTTGCCTTGATTGATGCGGTTTTTCAGCTGCTCTATCCCCTGATTTTTCTCAGCGCTCACCGCGAAGATGGGCACTCCTGGAGAGACCGCCTCGGTCTGGGCAAACACAGATTCCACATCAGCGGCCAGATCGGTTTTGTTAAGCACCACCACAGGGCTTGCGCCGCTGTTATAGACCAAAGTGATATACCGCTCAATGCGGCGAAGGTTGAAATCCCGGTCAAGGTCCGTGACGATGAGCACCTCATCTATGTTGGCTGCTACGACCTGTTCATTCACGCCCTTACTTGCTGTGTTTCTCGAAAAGGCGCTTGTTCGGGGCAGGATGGCCAGTATGGTACCCATCTCATCGGCGGCTGCAGGGCGCACAGCCACCCAATCACCCACCGCCGGCAGATCGCCCGCTTTAACCTTCCCTGTGGGCTCAGCGGCTATCTCTCCGTCCTCACACTGGACCCTGTAACTGTAGGTGCTCTGCCAGACGACCCGCCCTGGCTGTGCCCTCTCCAGATCAAGCTTTTCAAACGCTTCGGCGAGCTGCCTATTATATCCGATATTCTCAAGTGACATAAAAAGGTTCCCGATGCGACATGGATCAGCCCCAGAGGCCTTTGATCCCATCAGCGATGAACTGGATGGCAAGGGAAGCGAGGATGACACCCAGGAGCCTGTTGAAGACACTGTTGAGAGTCTGCCCCACCAGGCGGGCCAGCCTTCTTGAGAACAGAAAACTTAAAAAGGTCATTATAAAGATGGCCAGTATTGCCAGAACCAGCGGGATGAAACTGTCCCCCCGATCCCTGGCGTTGGAGAAAAGAAGAATGGTGAGAGTCAGGCAGCCAGGCCCGGCAATGAGAGGGATTGTAAGAGGGTATACGGAGATGTCTTCGAACACACCCTTCTGGTAAGGATCGCCTGAAATATCGGGCCGGGTGATCATGCCAAAGGCGGCATAGAAGATCAGAAGCCCGCCGGCAATGCGGAAAGACTCCATCTGGATGCCCAGGATTCCCAGTAGAGCCATACCCCAGAACCCGAAGAAGAGAACCAGAAGCGTTGAAAGGAAGACGGAACGCCGGGCCATTCTCCGCGCATAGGGCTCATCACGTCCACGGGTGAGGCCGTTGAAGATCATGGAGGTCCCTACAGGGTCCACCATCACGAAGTAGGCCACAAAGGCTTTTATGAAAATTTCCAAGATACCTCCCGGGAGCAACAGATACCTCCCAGTCCGGGTCCTAGTCCTAGTTCAGGCCCAAGTCCAGGTCCAGGTCCAGGTCCAGGTCCAGGTCCAGGTCCAGGTCCAGGTCCAGGTCTTATAACCCATCATCATTGACAAGTATTTTCTTCAACTCCTCGATTGATCCCGCCAATTGGATGGCTCCGGCCTCCATAAGTTCTTCATCGGTTCCGTAACCGTAGGTAACCCCGATCGTGGCCACTCCATTGTTCCGGGCAGCCTCTATATCGTAATACCGGTCTCCTACCATTACACAATTTCCAGGATCCAGGGCGAACCGCTCGAGAACTTCTGCCACCATATGGGCCTTCCCGTCGAGGACTTCGCCCTCCCTCTCCCCTCGAACCCAGGCAAAGGACCCGGCAAGATCATGTTCCTTTAACATAAGCCTGGTGATGTTCTCGTTGCGGGCTGTGACCAGGAAGAGAGTCCGCCCCCGGGACTGCAGTTCCTCCAGCATCCTGGCTGCCCCTTCAAAAGGAATTGACCGGGGCATACCGGATTCCGGAAAGAATTCTCTATACTTCTGCGCGGCCTGCGCCGCTTTAGAACTGTCACTTCCCAGTAGCTTTTCAAACACCCTGACCAGCGATACGCCCACCAGCGCCTGCGTAATTGTTTTTCCCTCGAATGGGACTTCCATGGCCCGAAGGGTCGCCTCGATGGTACTTTTTATCCCCAGCCAGGTGTCCATCAGCGTTCCGTCAAAATCAAACAGCACATTTTTCATCGCTTAAACCCCGGTACGAACATGGCAACCCTTTTCCGGTAATCGATATAATCCTGACCTAGACGTCTTTCCAATTCCGGCTCCTCCACTGCTTTTAACTCCCATACCATGAGCGCCACGAATAGTGGTGTAAAAAAGAGAACCATAGAGATCGAACCGAGCAAAACTCCTGTCCCAAAAAGAACTAGGAACAGCCCGGTGAGCATGGGGTTTCTGGAATATGCGTACGGACCGGTGACCACCAGTTTTGGGGGAGGATTGAAAGGCACCGGAGTTCCCTTCCTCCTCAGGAAGCTTAAGACCGACCAGGCGGTCAGGAATGATCCGCCGATGAGCAGCGGTACACAGACCATGTAATTGAAAGGATAGTCCAGGAGTTCAGGCAGTGAGAACCATCGGTCAACCCACAGGGATGCGGCAATCGTCCCTGCTATAAAACTGAAAAACACAAGGGGCCCAATGGGGGTGAGAAGGATCCTGGTCCGGGAACTGCCGGTGGCCGCGCTGTAGAAAATATGGATCAGTTTTTCCCGAAACATGGTGTTCCCAGATTTGTTATTCCTCGTCGCCAATGGACAGGAAAAAACAGGATAGATTGCCCTTCACTGCCTATATCAACTATCAAAATCACCTAGTCAATCTTGGCTACAGGCAGTGACCAGTGCCGATGGATGGCGATAACGCGGATGATGACAACGAAAAGGGCCGCGATCACCGCTGTGAGCGATTCATTAACACCTAAACGGTAAAGGATATAGTACAGAATACCTCCGAAAATGCATGCAGTCGCGTAGATTTCCTTTTGCAGGATAAAAGGCACCTGATCAGACAGAACGTCCCGCACAACTCCGCCAGCCGTTGCCGTCATAACACCCATCATGACCGCCACAAGAAAACCGTGGTGGTAAGCCAGGGCCTTGCCAGTGCCAATGACGAGGAAGGTCCCGAGACCCAGGGCATCGAAATACAGCAGGGGCCGGTGCAGAAAATCCAGGCTGTGATGAAAATAGAAGATCAGAAGGGCGACTACAATGGAAAGGTACAGGTAGTTTTCGTCCTTGAAGCAAAAGGGCGGCAACGTCCCCAGCAGGACATCCCTTATTGTTCCACCGCCAACTGCCGTAACCAGCCCCAGGACTACCACTCCGAGCAGATCCATTCGCCGCTGGACACCGGCAAGGGCGCCGGAGGCAGCGAAAGCAGCTGTACCCAGAAGATCGAGGAAATAAAGGACATTCACGTTGATCATATTAGCACGCGAGGAATAATGAGGGGAAGAGCAGGGGTGGAGGGGGGTAAGGTAGCCCAAAGCCCAATGTCCAAAGGAAGAGCAGTGCAAAGGGCGTTAAGAGCAGGGCAGGGCGAAGGGCGAAGGGCGTTTAGGGCAGGAGCCATCAACCTTCGCCATCAACCTTCGCTAAAACTTCGGCTGACAAGAGGCTACGGTGGACAGGGTACCCTGGAGCCAGGAGGAAGAGCAGAGCAGGGTTTGGGCTCTTGAGTCTATGAACCAGGCACTTAGCACTTATCTCTTATCTCTTCTCCCAGCACCTTCACCATGGGAACAGATCGCACACCGCTTATGTTCTGCTCCCCACCGGTGGACTGAAACCCCATCCGTTCATATGCTTTCACAGCATTGGGGGAAGAGTTAACCGTCACTTCCCTCAATGGCGAGCTATTGGAAAGGCAGATCTCAACGGCTAAACTCAGGAGTTCTCCGCCGAGCCCCTTGCCCTGTAACTCCTGTTCTACAAAAAACAGGGATACGTGCCGATGGCGGCGCATCTCGATCATCCCAATTATTTCGTCATCTGCCAGTGCCAGAAGGACGAAATGGTCGGAGTGGACTCTCGCGCACATCTCCTCAGGATCTGCGTATTTTTTGAAGTTTAGCAGCCCCCTTTTCGTGTAAATGGGCGCCACCGAAAGGTCGAAAACACGATGAACCATTTCGCAAACGGTCCGTTCTTCTCCAGGATGCATTAATCGATATGTGTGGCCAGCCTGCCGCTGGGGTTTCGTGTTTCGGGTTTCAGGTTTCGAGTTGCTTCCCATTACATCATTGCTCCCAAAATCTGGTACAGATTTGCATCCTGCCTTCCAGCTTCCGTATTTTGGTGTCGGGAATCTTGTTTTGAGTTTTAAGTTTAGGTTTTAACTTCAAACCTCAAATATCAAACTTCCAACTTGTCCTTCACTCTTTCGCCAAGTCGCTCAGTCGGCAGGTCTGAGATTCTTTTCCAGACACTAGATCCTAGACACCAGACACTTTGCCAATCGAGGGGTCACCTCGGTTGGCACTACCATCTCCATAGCACAAGGATAAGGACTATGAGGAAACATCCGATGAGGTTGAAGTAGGCGTTCACAGTAAATATTCGCACGATTGAGGGTACCTGTGCAGCACCCGTTATCAACTCACCCAGCTTCTCGTAGCGCTCCAGTACGTCAACGTCGTGAGGCGCGTCTTTCAAATATTCGGTCAGATCCTGTCCGGCCTTGTGTCGGCCCGCGTGCATACCACCCTTCCACATAGGGCTCGACGATACGTCGTACACCTGGTCATTAGCCGCAATGAGGGTCTTGCCTCCGTCTGCGCCATGGTGATCGCCCAGATCATCCAGTGTGAACCTGTTCTTGCCCGAAGTGTTACCGGCTGGAGAATGCTTTGCCACAAGAGCCTTGAGGCGCGGACCAACATATAGTGTCACAAAGGTGGCAGAAGACAGCATCAAAAGGAATATTACGATCTTGGCGACGAGCAGCTTCCCGAACATGGTCGCAAAAAGGCCCGGCGCCAGCTGCAGCCTCCACATGGTAAGGAGAACTCCCGTCAGACCCAGCATGGGCATGGAGAGCCATGCCAGCCTGAGTTCCGATCTGGGAAGGCCTCCCAGAGCGTATTTGGGTTTTAAAACCAGGTGCACATAGAGGATGGTACCTACCCATATGATCCCGAAAAAGAGGTGAGCATAAAGAATGATCACGTGAACCACCCGGAGGTAGACCGGAATCTTTTTGGCAGGCCCGGCCGGGGCCTTCCAGTTCTCTGCGTCCTCGCTGTAGGACTCACCAGCCTGGGTCAACCCTCCGCCGCCCGATGATGAGATGTGACAGATAGAACATTCCTGCCCCGTCTCGATGGCGTAGTCAGTCGTAGCGAGAGCCGGGGAAACAGCCGCAAGGAGAGTGGCTATGGCAAGAACAACGGCGAAAAAGGAAAGAATGAGGACCATCCGAATGGTGATATTCATGGAAAGCACTCCCAGGATCGAGTTCCCGCTATCTTCAGTTTGCGCTTTAGGGATATTCTCATTCAAGCTTGCTTGCCTTGTCTGAATGAATTCTAATATAACAGATGTCATTATGTGAATACCCACATAACCGCACCCTGGGGAAATAATATGCTGATATTCCTTCTTATCTATTTTGGCATCTACGGCAGCATGCACGCCTATTTTTTCTGGAAGACTGTGCAGGCTCTTCAGCCTCAGGGGTGGTGGCTTGCTCTGCTGACTGGATTTCTGCTTCTGATGTTGAATGGGCCCATTCTCGTTCGTGTTCTGGAAAGAAATGACCAGATATTGGGAGCAACCGCCATGGCATGGGTCTCCTACACCTGGATGGCTATCCTGTTGTGGTTTCTTTCCATGGGTATTGTACGGGACCTGTGGAACACTGGAGTGAGGGCGGCCGCTCTTAT
The DNA here is from genome assembly GCA_022865845.1 of bacterium. Lineage (GTDB taxonomy): Bacteria > BMS3Abin14 > BMS3Abin14 > BMS3Abin14 > BMS3Abin14 > JALHUC01. Next base: position 6,931 of record JALHUC010000187.1, read on the forward strand.
CACACCGGAATCCTACAGACTCATCCTTCCCCCGAAACCGGCATACATTATCATTATCGTTCTTATTTCAGCGGCTACTGTCCTTGGCTTTTTTGAAGCCCGGGATCTGAAAACGGAAAGGATCACTATAAAAACACAGCTTCTCCCCCCCGGTAGCAAACCGGTTAAGGTCGCACAGATATCGGATGTGCACCTCGGGGTCATTGAAGGCCAGAAGCGTATCGATCAGATAACCTCTATTATTTTTGATGAAAAACCGGACCTTCTACTCTGTACAGGGGACTTCATGGACGGGGCGATTCCTCACCTTAACCACATGAGCACCTATTTTGCCGCCATCAACCCTCCCCTTGGGAAATTTGCGGTCACCGGTAATCATGAATTTTACGCTGGCCTAAAGGAAAGCCTTGCCTTTCTCAAGGATGCCGGGTTCACCGTGCTGCGCGGCGAGGCAGTGACTACGGGACCTGTGCGCGTGGCAGGGGTTGACTTTCCGGCAGAGCGGCAGACCAGTCAGCTCTCCTACACCGACGAGGGAGCCGCCCTGGACATGGGTGATGATGCGGGCCTCTTTACGATCCTTTTAAAACACCAGCCTTTTATCGAGGAATCATCTCTGGGGCGCTTCCAGCTCCAGTTGTCCGGTCACACACACAAGGGGCAGATCTTCCCCTTTAACTATCCGGTAAAGTTGCGCTACCGCTATTTAGCCGGCCTTTACGACCTCGGTAGGGGATCAAGGATATACACCAGCCGTGGAACCGGAACATGGGGGCCTCCACTGAGGCTTTTCGCACCTCCGGAGGTGACGATCTTTATGATCGAAGGGGTTGATTGACCCAACATCCGATATCCTAAAAGAAAAGGCTGTCTCATGCTCGTTCATCACACCATCACGCTAAAGGCGTGATGACTCGCTCAAGACGCAAAGAGCGCAAAGAGGACCACTGGGCAGGGTTAAAATCTTTAATAATTCTGTTTTTCATGGTGAGCCTCCACCTTTGCGCAAGACTACGACTGAAATGCGGTTTCGATTGGCAAGCAAGGCTGTCTTCCGGGTCTGGTACAATCACCCCCACCTCCTTTCAACAGTCAATAACCTTACTTTTCCCCTCCCTTGAGGGGAGAGGGAGAGAATTGAAATGGACTATTGGCAAGGGGAGGAAGAATTAGGAAGTTGAACTATAGTAGGGCTCGCGATGAACCATTTTCGTCCTTCGTATTACGCCGTGACAAGCGAGGAGTTTATATCAGAATGTGACGATGGTGGACTGAGACAGCGGGAGATCGAAGGTAAAAAGGGA
>JALHUC010000020.1 GCA_022865845.1 bacterium
ACGGCAGGCTTATTTCACTGATCAACCCCGAGAAACTCCGGGTTTGGATCGATAGTGAGTTCACGAAAGGGGAAGACTGATGGCAGTTAAGGTTTTGATCGTTGATGACGCCATGTTCATGCGTAACATGATCGCGGAGATCTTCAACGGCAAAAAATTCAAGGAAGAGGATTTCCAGGTAGTGGCAGAGGCGGAGAACGGCATTGAAGCAGTGGAGAAGTACAAGGAGCATAATCCCGACATTGTGACCATGGATATCGTAATGCCCGAAATGACCGGGATCGAAGCTCTCAAGGAGATCATGGGTCTGGACTCCGGAGCCAATGTGATCATGTGCAGCGCTCTTGGTCAGGACAGCCTTGTCATGGAAGCTTTGGATGCCGGGGCGAAGGATTTCATAGTCAAGCCGTTCCAGCCGGGAAAGGTCCTTGACGTTGTGACCCGTATCCTGGATGAGACCCGGGGGGGCTGATCGTTTCTGTTGACTGAACGATCGTGCCGGGAGAACTTGCCCGGATGGCCAGGTACACCTTGATCGAGTCTGCTGTTTTGGGAGGTCGTTGACCGCCATGGACATGTCCAAATACAGGGATCTTTTTATCTCCGAATCCAGGGAGCATGTCCAGGGTATGAGTACCTGCATACTCGTTCTGGAAAAGGAACCAGCTTCAGAACAGAGCATCAATGAACTGTTCCGCCATGCGCATTCCGTCAAGGGAATGTCGGCTTCCATGGGATACTCCAAGATCGCTGAACTGAGCCACCACCTTGAGGACATGATGGATGTGGTCCGTAAGGGGCAGCTCGCTGTATCTTCGAGTGTTACTGACATCCTCCTGGAAGGTGTCGATGCATTGGAAAATATGGTGGATGGCGTGGAGCAGGATAAGAACCTCGAAGAGATTGATATCTCTTCGCTTCTGCTTAAGGTCCTGAATGCAACTGAGGGAAAGGTGGGGGCCGCCGCTGTAAAAGAAGAACAAGCCGACCCAGATCCCAAACCTGGATCCGCGTCCCCCTCTGCTGAAGCTGCGGGTGACAGGCCGGAGGTCAAGCCCCAACCTGATCCAGTCCATATTGATAAAGAGTTTCATCCGGTCGGTGGAAACGATCTGGAGGTAAGGTTTGAAATTGCTCCTGACAGCCTTGTGCCCGCAGCCCGGGCTTACCTGGCAGTTAAAAAGCTGGAATCCCTGGGTCAGCTTCATCATACGGACCCGTCAGTTGAGGAGATAAAGGCAGGCAATTACACGGACCATGTTACTGCCTGGGTCGGCGGTGTCAAAAAGGACGAGATTTTAAAAACTCTGCAATCTTTGGCTGAAATGGGCCAGATATCAGTTTCGGAGCCTGACAGCGAAATAGCCCAGCCCGAAAATAGTGTTGGTGAAGTTTCCAAACCGGTGGATCAGATTGTTGTGAAGTCCAAAAAGGATTCAGGTCCACCTGCCGGCAGCGCTAAAACGGTACGGATCAGTACAGTCCTGTTAGACACATTTATAAACCTGGTCGGAGAACTCATCGTTACTAAGAGCCGTTTGAACGATCTCCTCACAGGCAGTGGGTCCAGAGATGTTGACCAGGTCCTCACCAGGGTGGACCATCTTATAAGTGGCCTGCATAGTGAGGTCATGAAAGTTCGGATGATGCCCCTCGAAACGGTCACTCAGCGTCTGCCAAGAGTGGTCCGGGACTTGGCCCTCAAGCGCAAGAAGAAGGTTTCTCTTGAAGTGATAGGGGCCGATATCGAACTGGACCGTGCTATTTTGGAAGAGCTGGGGGACCCGCTCATCCACATACTCAGAAACGCAGTGGATCATGGCCTGGAAGATACTGAAGGACGAGGGGCTTCCGGCAAGGATGCGACCGGACGCATTGTCCTCAGGGCTTTCCGCGAAAGGGACATGGTTTATGTTGAGATTATTGACGACGGCAGGGGCATGGACCTTGAGGCGATCAAAACCAAGGCAGTGGAGAAAGGCGTTATTTCCCGCGATCAGGCAACAATCATAACCGACGAAGAGACCGTCATTCTTGTGTGCCGGCCGGGGTTTTCCACGGCAGCTGAAGTTACTGATGTTTCCGGGCGGGGTGTTGGAATGGACGTAGTCCAATCCACAGTGGATAGTCTCGGAGGATCCCTTTCCATCGAAAGCCACACTGGCGAGGGAACAACCTTTACACTCAGGTTGCCCCTGACAGTAGCTATTGTAAAGATGCTTCTCGTCTCTCTTCTCGATCACACATTTGCCGTTCCCATTACGAGGGTGGCCCGGACGATCCGTATCACCAGGGAGGAACTCAATGAAAGCCAGGGCCGACAGTATCTGAACCTGGATGAGGAACTGGTCTCCGTATTCGATCTGGGGGAACTCCTTAAGATCGAGCGGCATACGGATGGTCGATCCGTGTTCAATGTTGTCCTGGTGGAGGCTACCAACAGGACAGTAGGTCTGGTTGTCGATAGCGTTGTCGGCCAGGTGGACATCGTTGTAAAACCTGTTTGTTACCCTATCCAATATCTCAAGAGATATTCAGGCATGACCGTCCTGGGAGACGGTAGAATCGTTCCGATCCTCGATCTGGGCAACCTGTTTTAGGCTGATGGGATCGACCCCCTTTTTGTCAAGGGAACAGGTCGCAGCTGTCGAAGAGATCGCGACGATCGCCGCAGGTCAGGCTGGCAACGCTCTGTCCCGTCTGCTGAAAATTCCGATCCATATCGGTGTCCCCGAGGTTGCCAATGTAAAACTCAGCGAGGTGCCAGCCCTTTTTGGAGGGTTGGATGCTCCGGCCATAGGTGTTCTTGTCCCGTTCCAGGGGGATATTGAAGGTAACGCCCTTCTCCTTTTTCCCGAGGCAGGGATCACGGAGCTTGAGGAGATGTTGTTCGGGTCGTCAGGGCAGGCAGAGGATGATCTCCGCTTGTCGGCATTTGCTGAGATCGGCAACATTCTTACCGGGTCGCTTCTAACGGTCCTTTCGAGTTTATCTGAAAGGGTCGTTGTCAACCTTCCGCCGTTTCTGGTTCAAGACATGGCAGGCGCCATTTTAGACGCGATATTGGGCGAGGTTGGAACCTTGTCCGATGAAGTGACGACGTTGACCTTCAACCTTACTGGTCTGGAGGATGCCAGCCTTGTGAAGTCTGTTCTGATCCCAGGAAGCGCAGGGATCGAACTCTTTCTGGAAGCGGCTGGCAGGTTGAAAACTGGTCGATGAGTCACATTGTAGTGGGGATAGCCGAATTCAAGTTCGCAGAGCCACCCCATAAGCTGGTCACTTATGGTCTGGGTTCGTGTGTGGCTATCACCTGTTATGCCAAAGAGGCTATCATAGGGTCTATGGCACACGTTCTGCTGCCTCATGCCTACAGCAGCTCTCATGACAATGAAGCACCCGGGAAATTCGCTGACTCTGCAGTGGCAGCAATGGTCCAGCAGATGGAGATCAGAGATATAGGGCCATCCAGGCTCATTGCGAAGATAGCCGGTGGCGCTGATATGTTCGCCGGTCAATTCATGGGATCAGACAGGTGCATTGGTGCCAGGAATATACTTGCAGCTCGAAAGGCCCTCGATAAATTCGGCATCCGCCTTGTTGCCCAGGATGTAGGGGGCACTGCGGGGCGAACAGTGGAATTTGCTACTGAAAGTGGGCTCCTTGTGGTACGTACCTTGCGGGGAGAGGTGAAGCAACTGTAATAAACAGTGAATAGTGAACAGTTAGCAATGAACGGTGATAGAATTAATTGAAAGAAAAACTGTCGATAGACTACATAAGGCTGATCCCATTTATTGAATTTTGAATCCTGAATCCTGAATCCTGAATTACAAACAGGGGAGGCTTAATGAGCGGTGCGAAGTTGATCGATGGTAACGTGATAGCGGCAAAGGTATTGGAAGAGGTTTCAGTTGATACCGCGAGGTTCAGGAAAAACCAGGGCCGCAGCCCCGGACTGGCTGTGGTTCTGGTGGGTGAGGATCCCGCAAGCTCGGTTTACGTGAGGATGAAGATCAGGGATTGCGGGAAATGCGGTATTGAATCGTTCTCGCACAAGCTTCCTGTTGAGACGACCACAGAGGAGCTTCTCGACTTGGTGGATACCCTCAAT
>JALHUC010000188.1 GCA_022865845.1 bacterium
AGGAAGTGGACCACCGCAAGCGCGCGGCTGGCTGAAAGCTCCCAGTTCGTCGGGAATTTTTCTTTTAATTTCCCGCCGATGGGGTCGTTATCGCTGTGACCCTCGATCTGTATACGCTTGCCCTCGACCTTGGCAAGCTGGGCACCGACCCTCCTGAGAACCTCTATCCCGGATCCCTTCAGATCAGCCTTGCCGGAATCGAACAGGACCTTCGACTCCAGGTTAACCGAAAGTCTGTCCTTCATCCTCCGGATCTGGATCTCGCCGGCCTCGATCTCACCTTTGAGGCTCCCAACCAGCTCATCGTAGGTGGATTTGAGCTTCTCCAGTTCAACCTCCTTCTGTCTTTCCAACTCGCTGGTACGGGCTTGGGCTGCGGCCAGATCACTTTTTGTTCTCTTCGCCTCGGCCTCGCGGACCGCAAGTATTGCCCTGAGTTGGGCGTTGGTGCCCTGGAGCTCCTTGCTGATCTGCATTGTCTCCTTGATCACCGCGGATTGGGATACCTCCTTTTTCTGGAGGATATCGCTCAACCTCTCGTTCTGGGACTTGAGTTCCTCGTTGACCGCCTTTTCAACAGTCAAATTATTCTGCAACAGGTCCCGTTCGTCACTCACACTCCCCAAACTCGCGGTCAGTTCATCCACCCGCCTGGATGAGGAGGCAAGATCTCCCGAACACGTGGACAGCTCGTCCTGCAGAGCGGCGAGATTTTCCGTGCAGTTCCGTGCTTCATCCTCTTTTAGAAGATAGTCCTTCTTGCTGACGATGCAGGCTGAAAGGGAGACGGCGAGGACAAGTATAAGAAATATGGGGTTAAGTATTGTTTTCACGGGTAGACCTCCTTTTTTCGTAGGTTTAACCGGGATACTATCCCAAATCATACAAAAAGAGTCCAGAGTCTAAAGTCCAGAGTCCAGGAAATATTTTGTAATGAATGGGGTAAAACGGTTGCTGTGAAGGCACTGAAGCCTCACGCAAAGATGCAAAGCTCGCAAAGAAAGCTTAAAGCTAACTAACCACAGTACAGCCGTTTTCAGGCTGCATCACAGGGTTACACAGGGTAATTCCAAATCCAGGGGAAGGAGCGCTTCAAGCTTTAGATATTGCACTTTCGCCAGGTCGCTCAGTCGCCACGTCGATATGCTCACCTTTTCTCCATGTCCCCGCGTCTCCGTGTCCCCGCGTCAGTGGCCTTTGGACTTTGGACTTTGGACATTGGGCTAGAGCATTTGAAATGGTGCCGGTACGAAGGTCAGAACGAATATGACCAAGGCGCAATAACCTATTTTTCGCCTTCTATCGTCCAGGGAGATCTGGGGAAGGAGAACCGGTGGATGCCGGACTCCGATAAAAACCAGCAGGAGGGCCCAGATAAGCCACCCTTCCCAGAAAAATACACCCATGATGAGGAGACTAATGTGTACGACACGGGCTATGATGTCAAAGCGATCCGGGAACAGGGCCATGGCGATGTGGCCGCCGTCGAGCTGCCCCACCGGCAGGAGGTTCAGGGATGTGACGAACATCCCGATCCACCCGGCAAAAGCGACGGGGTGCAGGATAAGATCCGCGTCCATCGGAAGGTCGCCCAATACAAGCCTTTCGAGTAATTGCATCAGCAAGCTGTCCCCGAGAATGAGTCCTCCCCCACCACTTCCTCCCGGAACGACCTTGGACATGGTCAACCCGATGATCAGGGCCGGCAGGGCCAGAAGGAACCCGCCGATGGGCCCTGAAGCTCCAATGTCCAGAAGAGCTCGCCGGTCCCAGATGGCCCCCTTCATCCGGATCACGGCGCCGAAAGTCCCGATGATGGATGGTGCAGGTATAAAGAAAGGGAGTGTGGAAGGGACCTTATGGAACCGTGATGCCAGGTAGTGAGACATCTCGTGCACCATCAGGATTCCCATAAGTGTTATGGAGAAAGGGAGCCCCTGGATCATACCCAGGGGCTGTTTCAGGGGGTTTACACCCTGCTGGATCGCTCCGGCAAAGGTCGTAGTCAGAAAGGTGGCCGCAAAGAGGAGACCGTTGAGCCACCGACGTTCGGGCTTGGGGGTGACATCAGGGGTGACATCGCGGCAAGATTGTTCGGGCTCGTTCACAATTCAATCCTTTTTAGAAGCCTGAGCCCGAACAAATTCCAAATTTCAGATTCCAGATTCCAAATTTCAGAAATTGGTTTCCACTTTGGACTTTGGACATTGGACTTTGGACATTGGACTTTGGACATTGGACTTTGGACTACTTTCCAAAGCCCAGCAACCTTCCCAGATCTTCCAAGCTCCCCCTGGCATCAGGTACCAGGTCCGTTTTCCCCCGGCTCACCACGTGGCCCTCCACAAGGAATGTACCCATTCCCGTTTCTGAAGCCGGCAGGTCCTGTTCCATATCGTTCCCCACCATGAGGCATTCAGAAGGGTCCAAATGGAGGATCGAGCACAGTTCCAGGTAATAATCGATCCTGGGTTTACATGTGCTCATGGTCTCCAGCCCGGGAACGAAGCTAAAGGCATCAGGATCCACTCCGGACCACCGGAGCCTCTCAAGTATAGCCAACGTGGGAAAGATGGGGTTAGTTGCAAGACACAGGGTGTACCCCTCCGCCTCAGCCCTGGCAATGAATTGGGAAGCACCGGGTGAAGGCTTGCCATAGCGACTCAGTGTTGGAAAAACATCACTATAGAACTGACGGAACCGTTGTTCAATATCGGGTATATCCATTCCAGTGCAGTTTGAGAATGTACGATTGAAACCTTCCAGGTTGGTCTCGCCATCGGATCTCGGCTCGACCATGATCGCTTCGGTGCCACCGAACAGACCTTTTCTGAACCGGTCCATGTCAAGAATATCCCGGAAGCACTGGTGCATGGCCTCGACCATGGGGCCGAAAAAAAAGGAAACCTCGATGTCAAGTAAGGTGCCATCGAGGTCAAGAAGCAGGGTTGTGTACTCTTTCATATTGGGAGCAACATTAAGATTGTGTGAATATCA
>JALHUC010000189.1 GCA_022865845.1 bacterium
CGGTACCTGCCGCGCTCACTGACACCCGGGAAGTTATGCCCGTTTGGGTGTCGTGAACGAAGATATCTGTGTAAGTGTTGCCGTCGCTTGTAATCAGGTTGGTAGCATTTGAATCAAAGGCAACGTACCGGCCGCTGGAGCTAATGGAAGGGTTGTGGCTGTCCAGGTTTCCCTCGGTTCCGGCAGAGTCTACCGAGATAAGCATGATGGGAAGGGGGGTTGAGTCACCTCCACCTCCACCGCCGCCGCCGCAAGCAACCAGGCTGAAGACCATACCGATGATAAGAAGGGTTATAACTTTACGCATGATTCTCCTCCAATATAGTTGTGTAAACTCCAGGTTCAGACCTGAGGACAGCATGGGGTGATTATGGATGTGTGGATTTGTCCCAGGGTCCAAATGGATTACCAGTTTACACGGTTGTCTATATGGCAATCAAGGAGAACTAATTCCATCCACTTCACTCATTTCGGACTTGATCCATCAACAAAAAAACCACCCAACCGGGTGGTTTTTTATTGGAGAACCCCTTTCCTGGTTCCAGATTTCAACGTAAACACTCGGGATTTCTACATGTCATTATGACGTCACTACTCGCCAAGCATCTTCCAATCCTGAATCCTCAATTCTCAATTCTCAATCTGCTTCCAAGCCCATATCGCCTTCTCAGATCCGGCCACGCCACCAGGTAGATAACACCGAACAATAGGAAGATATCCCTGATAAGCGCTGATCTCAGAGAAGGCGGCGCTTCCTCCGGCTCCGAACAGGTCTCCTCTACAGAACCTTCCTGCACCGGTTCTAACAGGACGACAGGTTCTTCGAAAAGGCTACTCTCCTGCTCGGGGATATCCAATACAAAGGTTCGCTCTGCCTTTTCCGCCAGGGCTGTTTTAGCGGGGGAGAAACAACCGCAGTCGATCTCAAGCCCCACTGCAACACCGTACCCCAGAACACCTGTAAACATGACCATCATGGCCAGGATCCCCAGGATAGCCCAGCGCTTATTTAGCAGGGTGCCGAACCCCGCCACCACCTCTATGGCAGGGAGTCCAATGGCGGCGCAGGGGAGCAGGACAGCGGGCAGGATACCGTAGGCCGCGATGGACTGGCTAAAACCAGCTACATCGGCAAGTTTCGTGGCGCCGGTATAAAGGAAAAGACCTCCGACAAACAACCGGAAACTGTGAAAGATCCAGGGTGTCAGGAGGAAACGGGGCAAGCTGTTTTTCACAGGAGATGTTTTTTCCATTTCAGACGGGATTATTTTCCTATTGGTGCATCGTGTCAAGGGGGGGAAGATCCGGAGTGTATTTCGGGATAGCCCAAGGTCCAAAGTCCAATGTCCAATGTCCAATGTCCAACGGGGAAAATAAGACTTTGGGACCAAGTACTTGTCTCAGACTCAGTCTAATTCTTAGCCTACCCTCCCGACATCTGTTTGACTAATATCAACGCACTGGATCCTGAATCTGCTATTCTTATATCCAATAAAGACAAGAGATGAATCATCATCCCATTTTTTTGGATCTTGGATCAAAAAGAGGTGACCCCATGAAACTGGACAAGAACACGAAGATCCTTCAGCTGCTGGAGGAAAACCCCAATCTCCTGGATGTCCTGGTGGGTATCTCCCCCGAGTTCAAGAAGCTCAGGAACCCCCTGCTCCGAAAGACTATCGGCAGATTTGCTACTCTCGAACACGCGGCCCAGACCAGCGGTGTTCCTTTTGAGGAGCTGTCGAAAAAGATCTCTGAGGCCATGATCCACGCACCTGGCGTTGCCGGGGAGAAGGCGCCCCAGGCCCCGGAGGAGCGTGCCAAGCGTATAGAAGCGTTAAAAGAGATCGTGCGCGGCCTGCACGAAGGGATCGCCCCTGAGACCCA
>JALHUC010000190.1 GCA_022865845.1 bacterium
ACATTTTCCGCCAAACTATATCCAGTCACGCCGTTGGCGTGATGAGGAGGTTCCCCGACAGGCTCCTGGTCATCATACGATTTTGACCCCTGCCTGGGTCAACATCTGTCTCATCTCCTCAAGATTGGTCGTCCTGCCAAGGACCTCTTCTACAGGTATTGTCCCCTTGAGGTGCAGATCCAGGAGGGACTGATTCATGGTCTGCATTCCGTATTTGCTCTGCCCCACCTGCATGCTGGAGTAGATCTGGTGCACCTTGTCCTCACGGATGAGGTTGCGGATTGCCGCGTTGGGAACCATGATCTCCAGGGCAAGGCAGCGTCCACCGCCCTTCTTGGGGATCAGGGTCTGGGACAGGACCCCCTCCAGGACAAAGGAAAGCTGGGCCCTGATCTGCGGCTGCTGGTAGGGCGGGAAAACGTCCAGGATCCTGTTGATCGTCTGGACACAGTTGTTTGTGTGAAGTGTCCCGAACACAAGGTGTCCTGTCTCAGCAACGGAGAGGGCTGCTTCGATGGTCTCGAGGTCTCTCATCTCCCCGATGAGAACGATATCAGGGTCCTGGCGAAGGATGGATTTTAGAGCGCGCTTGAACGTGGAGGTGTCCGCCCCCACCTCGCGCTGGTTGACCACACAGCTCTTATGGGGGTGAAGGAATTCAATGGGATCTTCAATGGTGATGATGTGCTCGTGCCTCGTTCGGTTGATACTATCGATCATGGCCGCCAGGGTCGTGGACTTTCCGCTCCCAGTGGGGCCGGTGACAAGGATAAGTCCTTTGGGCCTTTTGTTCAGGTCCGCCACAACCTTGGGCAGTTTCAAACTTTCAAAGGTGAGGATCTCGAAGGGGATCGTCCTGATGGCAGCCCCCACGGAACCCCTCGTCTGGAAAACGTTGGCCCGAAAACGAGACAGCCCTTTAACGCCGAAGGAAAAATCCAGCTCCTTTTCTTCCTCGAAAATGTGTTTCTGGGCATCGGTAAGTAGACTGTAAGCTATCTTCTTGGTCTCAGGCGGAGTGAGGGTTGGAACGTTCAGAGGCCTCAGAGCACCATCGATCCTGAGCTGCGGGGGTGTACCCGGTGTGATGTGCAGATCACTGGCCCCATTTTCCACCATGAACTTCAGGAGCTGGTGGATACCAGGTGATTTCTGCGAGTCGTCAACCTGTCCGGTGCCGTCGGTCGTGGGTTCGTCCATGGATTAGTTTCTCCCCATATTTGCAGCATGCCTGAAAAACCAGTAACGCTGCAAAAGGTCTCAATTCTTTTTCACCACCCGTTCGTCACGTCAAAAATGTGACTCACTGGAGACATCACGCCGCTGGCGTGACAGGCTTCGGACATGGAGGGAACCAAATAGAGTGAGCTGGCTCTCATTACAATTTGCAGAAACCATGCCTTCCCCAGATCGAAGCTTTTCTCCGCCTGTCTCTATCAACTCCGTGGTAAAAACCATCGCATTAAAAAATCGGGGTCAGTCTCCGAAGGTCACGCGGAGGATCTCCTCTATGGTAGTCATGCCTTCCTTGATCTTTTCCAGACCACTCATACGAAGGGATTTCATGCCCCCCTGAATGGCCGCTTCCTTGATCTCAAAAGTCGTACCACCCTGGAGGATGATCTCCTTGACATGGTCGTTGACCACCATGACCTCGTAGAGAGCTATTCGTCCCTTGTACCCGGTGCCGCCGCAGGTGTGGCAACCTGCCCCCTTGTAAACGGTGATACCCGAAGCCTCATCCTCCTTGAACCCTACGTCAATAAGAGCCTTGATGGGGACTTCAACAACCTCCTTACAGCTCTCGCACACACGCCGTGCAAGGCGCTGGGCTACAACCATGATCACAGCGGATGCAACCAGGAAAGGTTCCACCCCCATGTTGAGGAGCCTGTTAATGGTAGCCGGCGCGTCGTTGGTATGAAGGGTGGAAAGCACCATGTGTCCGGTGAGAGCGGCTTTGATCCCGATCTCGGCCGTCTCGTAGTCCCGGATCTCCCCGACAAGAATGATGTCCGGGTCCTGCCTCAGGAAGGAGCGCAGGGAGGCAGCGAAGTTGAGTCCTATCTCGTCGTGCATCTGAACCTGGTTGATCCCCATGAGGTTGAACTCCACCGGGTCCTCTGCAGTCATGATGTTGACGTCGTCGGTGTTCAACTCCGCAAGGGCGGAATACAGAGTGGTTGTCTTGCCGCTTCCCGTGGGACCTGTCACCAGCACCATCCCGAAGGGTTTGTGGATCGCTTCCTGGAAGTTGGCAAGGGCCTGTTGCTCGAACCCCAGTTTCGTCATATCCAGCTGAAGGTTGGCCTTGTCCAGGAGCCTCAGAACGATCTTCTCACCAAACAGGGTGGGGAGGACTGACACGCGGAAATCGATCTCGGCCCTTCTACCCAGTTTCATCTTGATCCGCCCGTCCTGGGGAAGGCGCCGTTCGGCGATGTCCAGGCTGGACATGATCTTGATGCGGGAAATGACCGCATTACGGATCTTCAGGGGCAGGTTCATTACAGTTTTACAGACACCGTCCAGCCGGTACCTGATACGCATAACCTTCTCGTAGGGCTCGACATGAACATCGCTCACCTTCATTTTGTAGGCCCGGATGAGGATACCGTTGACGAGCTTGACGATGGGAGCGTCCACAGTCATGCTGAGGGGGTCGTCATCGGTATCATCAATGACCTCCACATCGTCGGCCGCAGTCTGGACGAGGTCGTCGAACTCATCCACGTCTATCATGTCCCCTACTTCCATCTCTCCCGCGAAACCGCCCGTTTCCATATCATCCAGCGAATAATCGCCGGCGGAGATATCCGCAGATCTGCCCATTCCGCCGCCCTCGTAGTATTTCGCGATGGCTTCTTCGATGGCAGTTTCGGAGGCCACCACAGGCTCCACATTGTAACCGGTCATAAACTTGATGTCGTCCAGCGCAAAAACGTTGGTGGGGTCGGCCATCGCAAGAGTCAGGGTTCCCCCTGTTCGGCTTATGGGGATAAGCTGATACTTCTTGGCGGTCTTGCCAGGTATCAGTTTGATGATCCCTCCATCGACCTCGAACTCCACCAGGTTGATGGATGGGACTCCGTACTGTTTACTCAGGAAAGAGACGATCTCCGTCTCCTCGAGGATGTTCAGTTTAGCCAGGTTGTAGCCCAGCCTGCCCCCGGACTTGCTCTGCTCCTCCAGGGCCTGTTTCAGCTGATCTTCGGAAATGATCTTGGCTTTGACGAGCATCTCGCCCAAACGCGCTGCTGCCATATCTCTTTACTCCTCTGCGGCCCGATCCCGCTTTTTTTGTTGCACCTAGGCTATTTGCCGGAAGGCATTTTGTCAAGGCTATCCACGTCGCCTGTGCAAATTTGCCGAAGGGGACGCTGACAGCGTTTCGGGAACCTCTTCCGAAAAACTGTACCCGGAAGGAGGAATCGGGAAGCCCTTCGACGCACTTTCGTTTGCTCAGGGTCCCGAACCTGGTCGAGGGAGAGAGATGAGGAATAATACACTTTTCTTCATCCTTCGTCCTTCTGCCAAGACCCTCGTCCAGGTCCAGGTCTGAGCTTTCTCCCTCTCCCTCATTCCTTTCCCATACAGTTCAAAGCGGTATCTCATCAAGCTCATGGATACTATACAGATCCCTGGATTTTTCCACATCAAGAGCTATCTGGTCCACAAGGTCACCCGCACGGCTAAAGGAACGCTGCTCCCGCAGCCTGTCATAAAAAGCGATGGTAACAGTACCACCGTAAAGATCTTCTTCCCACCCGATGAGGTGGGCTTCCACAGAAAAGGAACCGTTCTCGAAGGTGGGCGAAGAACCAATACTTATGGCAGCCGGCCCCATTATACGCTCAGTAGCCTTGCCGGGCTGTCCACTGCCCGAACCCACCTCCCCGGAACTGCCAGCCGTGTGGTAGCCTCCGGCATAGACCCCTTCTCCAGGAACCAAGATCTGGTGACAGTCAAGATTGACGGTGGGGAAACCCAAATTTCGTCCCCTGCCTTCACCGCTCACAACCGTACCGCGAACAAAGTGGGGTCTTCCCAGAAGCGTCCTGGCCGCAGCAACGTCACCAGCGGCAAGGGCTCCACGGATCCGGGTGCTGCTCACCGGAAGATCATCCACCATAAAGGGATCCACCGCATCGACTTCAAAACCCTGCAGAATCCCAAGGGAACTCAGCATGGGCATATCACCTTCTCGACGATGGCCGAAACGCCAGTTCTCTCCGGCGACCACCGCCCTTATCCCCAATCGGTTCACAAGAACATCCTCCACAAACATTCCGGGGGCCAGAGTCGCCATCTGTGGATCGAAATCGAGGATAAAGGCTGTATCGAAACCAAAACTCTCGGCAATAAGCAGCCTGTCGCGGACCGTCATGAGCGGCTCGGGAGTTTCACCCGGCCTGATGACCGAAGCGGGATGACTGGAAAAGGTTAAGAGTACAGCCGTTAGCCCCTCCTCCCGCGCTCGCCTGACAGCGGTACTGAAGATCAGTTGGTGCCCTCTGTGGACACCGTCAAAGTTGCCCACCGCCAGAACACAGCCATCCAACGGATCATAGGCGGCATCAATATCGCTGAAGATCTTCAACTTTGTCTCCTTCAATCCAGAGCCTGTGCCAACCTTTGGTTGGGGTTCCAGGTTCCAGGTTCCAAGTTCCAGGTTTTACGGATCACGGATCAGTGAACACGGATCACGAATTACGGTTCACAGTACCTCCACAATGCGCATTCTTAGCAGGGATGAAGGGGATGAAAGGGATAGGTACAGACTAAAAACAAATTCTCTAAGTATTAATTTTCCCCTGATTATCCGGGATTTATCCCCTGTATCCCTTTTATCCCTGTTAAACGATCGCTCCCTTCGCTCAGGTTTCAGGTTCCAAGTTCCAGGTTTTTCGAATCACAGATCTTTCTCCCCTTCGCCCACTCTCCCACTCGCCCCCTCCAGTTCTTTCTCCGTATCCCCGCGTCTGAAGCCTGTCACGCCAGAGGCGTGATGTCTCCGTGTCCTCATGACACTCCCAACTCTTCAACACATTCCCACTCCTCCTCAACCTCCTGCAAAAACCGAACTGGTAAAAGCCCATCTGAAGTGAGCGCTTCCTTGCAGCTGTCAAAGGAATCGGAATCGATGCGGATGGCAAGTCCGCAGTCGCTGGAGATCCTTCTGGGCTTCATGATGGTCCGGTGCCCGATACAGGCTTTTTCCAGCGACTTTTCCGCCGAGAGGGTCAGATGCGTTGTCGGAAAAACGATGACCATTTCCATCTCAGGCACCTCTTACCTCCCGGATCTTTCTGACCCCGTCGATGAGCGCGGCGATATCGGATTCGGTAGTGAAGAGACCGGGGCTGACCCTCACCGTCCCCTCTGGAAAGCTCCCTATGGTCCGGTGGGACATGGGGGAACAGTGGAGACCAACCCGGACCTGGATCCCCATCGTCTCCTCCAGGAAACTGCCCACCTCGGCTGGATCCATACCTTCAAGGCGAAAGGACACCACCGCCATCTGGAGCCTGGAATCGCATGGGCCGAAGAGGGTTACCCCCGGTATTTTCTCCAGCCCGCTGACGATGAGATCAAAAAGCGCTGTTTCGTGACGCCTGATCTGCTCTAACCCCTTCTCCCTTATATAACCCACCGCCTCACCGAGGGCGGCAATACCGGGGATGTTTGGAGTTCCGCTCTCATACCGATCGGGGAGCAGGTCAGGCTGACGACGGAGGGTTGACTGGCCCCCCGTTCCGCCCTCGAAGAGGGGGTCCAGAACAAGATCCGGAGCCAAATACAAAAACCCTGTTCCGGAGGGTCCGTACAGGGCCTTGTGCCCAGGGACTGCCAGCATATCGATCCCCCACGCCTGAACATCTATAGGGAAGACTCCCGCTGTCTGGGCTGCGTCAACGAGGAGACGGGGCCTGCCCTCTCCTCTGGATCGGAGGCCAGCACTTACCTCCTGCACCGGCTGGATCGTGCCGGTGACGTTGGAGGCGTGGGTGAGGATCACCAGTGCCGTTTCGGGCCTCACGGCATCCAGCACAGAGGCCGATGTCACAACCCCTTCGCTATCCGCCTCCACCCGGGTCACTGAAACACCCCGAGTATCCTCCATACGGGCAAGGGGACGGGCAACCGAGTTGTGGTCCATTGATGTGGTAACCACATGATCCCCGGGGGCGAGAAAACCTGAAATAGCAAGGTTAAGGGCAGCGGTGGCGTTACAGGTGAAGATGATCCTCGAACTGTCACCGGCACCGACAAAGTCCGCAACAGCTTCCCTGGCCTCGAAAATGACCCGCTCGCTCCGAACACCAGCGCTGCCCCTGCCCGGTGTAGCGAGGAGTTCGGTGGCTGCCCAAACCAGTTTTTGTATGACACGTTCCGGTTTCGGCCAGCTCGTGGCAGCGTTGTTCAGGTATATGACCGGTTCACTCATAATGGTCTTCCATATCCTCTGGCCCATCCGTGGGGCAAAGCGGATCGGGGGCCCCATAGTGCCCCATAAGGTGATAGACATCCCCTCTGCAGCCTCCCTTGCAGCGAACAAGATCAGGGCAGGCCGAACAAAGGCCGGGTATGGAACCGACATCCCTGCGGATACGGTCCCTTAATGGCGAGGCCCACACGGCATCCAGCTTTTCCCGGTTAAGATCCCCCATAGGGACCATCAGCGTTTCACAGGGGTAAACCCTGCCCTCACGGTCGATGAAGGCCATGGAGTTGGCTGCCTCACAGCCCTGTGGTTCGACGCCCTCAAGACCGAGAGCTTCGGTGAGTATGAAATCGTGGACCCGGACTTGGCCTGCCCGCAGCACTTTTGAAAGAGCCATCAGCTCAGACAGAACTTCACCGGAAAGCTCCCCGACATCGGGAAATGCCCCGGAACCTTCGCTGGTGATAACACCGGCCGGCCGGTTTGGCAAGGTGAGCCCGCACCCGGCAGTTTTCACAATTTCAAGGATGGAAATC
>JALHUC010000191.1 GCA_022865845.1 bacterium
CCGCATTCCGATGGATCGCCTTTGATCTTTAACAGCAGGTGCTCGAGGAAGCCGAAAAGGACCTCCATGCTCTCCCGAACTGCTTTAGGGCTCCCCGGCAGGTTGATTATGAGAGTGTGGCCTCTGACCCCGGCGATACCTCTGGTGAGTGCTGTTGTGGGTACCCGGTCGCGCACCGCTGCTCTCATCGCCTCGGGGATTCCCGGGATCTCAAACTCCAGTACGGCCCTTGTCGCTTCAGGTGTTCTATCTCTGGGTGCCGGTCCTGTGCCTCCGGTAGTGAGGATCAGATCGAGGTTATCCTTATCGGACCAATTTCTGAGGATACCGGAGATCGTGTTCTCTTCATCAGGATGGATCTCGACACGATCCCACGCTACATCGAATTCGGGCCGGGCATCCAGGCTGGCTACGATGGCCGGACCGCTCAGATCCTCATATTCTCCCCTGGAGGCACGGTCGCTCAGAGTAAGGACGCCGGCTTTAACTTTCATCGTACTCATCGTCCTCCGGTCGGGTGACGGGATCACCGAGGTTGATAGTCCCGCCGGTGAGAACCTTCACGAAGATCCCTTCACGGGGCATGACGCAATCACCGGCCTCATGGTAGATGGCGCAGCGATCGTGGCACTCTTTGCCGATCTGGGTAACTTCTACAAGAGCATTTTCCCCCAGGCGCAGGCGCCCTCCAATGGGCAGCGCTACGAGATCTATCCCCTCAGTGGTGATGTTCTCAGCGAAATCTCCTGGCCCTACCTTGAGACCTCGCTCAACCATTTTTTCGATGCTTTCCTTTGCAAGGAGACTGACCTGACGGTGCCAATTTCCAGCATGGGCATCGCCTACGATACCGTGGTCAGGGCGCAGGACGGCACTGGTCACGTTGTCCTTTCGGACCCCTTTGGTCTCACTTATGGAAATGGCATGGATGCGCATACTGTTTCCTCAATTGTACTGGTAACGAAATAACACAAAAGCATACTACAGGCTGGAAATGTGTACAAGGAAAGGAAGGGGAAAAACAGTTACTGGTGCCTAGTGCGGAGTTCCTAGGAACCAGGACTAGGTACAAGGTACTAGGACAAGGTACAAGGACAAGGTACTAGGACTATTATTACATTCTTATCGACAACCCGAGGACTACCCTGTCCATTTTTTCCGTTTGGTCGTTGTAGAGGATACCGGCATCGAGGGTCCCGTTGGTATCCGTATATGTGATGCCCAGTGTCATGTAGGTATCGCCTTTAGCGAGGTCCTGATATCCAAGCCTGCCGGTGATCTTCTTGAAGGGCATAAACTCGATGCCGGTCCGCAGGTTATTCTCGCCGCTGTACAACGGGTCCGACTCCTCTTCGTAGTCGGCCGCGAAGTAGATGGTCATGGGAAACTGCAGGCCAATGCCGAAACCCTTGTACTGCTTCAGAAGGTCGCTGTCATTGGGGAACAGGTTATGAACAACGTATCCGATGGCGACGTTGGAGCCCATCTTGTAAAGGAGCCCGGCGTCCATCGCGCTGAGGCTCTCTTCACTTCCAGGGGAGGCATCAGGTTCGTAATCGCCCATGTGGAAACTCTCGCCCAGGTAGAGGGAGGACATCAGTGTCTGGGAGAAGGCAACACCCCACATCTTATTTTGGAAACCGGCGAATTCGGGGTCCATATAGTAGGAGGCTGCGCCCCTCATGGTGGAACTGGTGTCTAAAATGGACAGGCCCCAGGAGCTTTTCGGGGTGTCCTTCCCGTCAACATAATCGATCCCCAGAACGAAATAACCTTCGGGAGTGAGAGTTGCGGGATTGCCGAAAGCGCTCCATACGCCAGGGGGGCAGGCGATGACCGTCCCACCCCTGCCCAGGGACTGGGCGTCCAGGCCGTTACTCGGGAAGGAGGAGGGGTCGGCACCGGCTGAGCCGGCAAGAAGGATCACGGCAGATATGATTGTCAAGGTACGCATTATAGTTTTCATGTCCCTTTTGATATATGGGGAATGGGTAGGTGTCAAGGGGGCAGAACGCAGGACGCAGAATGTAGAATGTGGAATGTAGAAAGTAGAATGTAATACGTAGAGCAAAAAAATGTTTCCGACTCATATTTTGC
>JALHUC010000192.1 GCA_022865845.1 bacterium
AATACTCTTAATGAAAATTGATGCCCGGAGGAAAGACTTTGATGATTAGCGCAAATACTCTTAATTTCTGCAAAACAATGAAACTGGCGGGCATTGTCCTCGGATGTTTTTTGATCGCGGTACCCTGCTTCGCTGGCGGGTCCTCGGTTGGCGATACGGTACCTGATTTTTCTTCCCTTTCAACATCAGGGCGCTTTTTTGATCTTTCGGGGATCGAAGGCAAATCTGTTCTTTTGAGTTTCTGGTCGGATTGGTGTTCATCGGAGCGACAGGAACTGACCTTCCTCAAGAGGGTAAGCGACCGCTACCCGGAGGTTGTAATCGTTATAGTAGATTCAGAATCAGGGATTCCCAGCATCAGGTCCTTAACAAGGATCGCAAGGTCTCTTGCAGAGTGGGATATCGACGCGAAGATTCTCGTCGACAGGGACCTTGAAGTCACCGGGCTCTACAACGTTACCGCACTACCCACGAGCCTGTTGATCGATTCTTCGGGAACGATCGCTTATCGCCAGCCTAACTTTTTCAACAGCGATACAGATGGGGTGAACGCTTCACTGGATAGAGCTGTTTCAGTGTCCTTCCTTAACAGATAAATACCGGTTTTCAAGAACATTCCATTTACACAGTGAGATATTGATACAGAGGAGCCTTAAGGCTCCTCTGTATTTTTGTGAAGTGTGATCTTTTAGCTGTTTGAAATAAGAAGTAATTGTTCAAACCCCAAACGCGGCCAATATAACGTCCCTTGAAGATCCCATGTCCGATGTTCATCGGTTGCTCCGGACTCTGGAATCTAGACCCAGACCCTTTAATTCTCCTTCTCCAACTTATGACAGAAGTAGCATTTTTGCTTTCCTTCAGGAGGTGTTTTCCCATCTACTGTGTGATTCTCGGGGAGGGTCTCTGGCAAATGGCATTCGAAACACGTTGTGTAATCCTTCTGTTTTTTAGGATGGTTCCCGTCCAGGGGCATTCTGGGGGTGGTGCTTTCAGGTGCCATGAGGAAAAAAATGAGGACGGCCGAGCAGCCGACCAGGAAAATAGCGGTTTGAACTTTTTTATTCATGTGATCTCCATGGTGTGCGCCTGATTTTATTAGTATTGAGCAGGTGTTAACCATATCTTTTCCGTAATAGGGGGTCAAGAACGCTGAAGAAGTATCCCGGTGAAAGACATCGGGGAATGGGGAATTTTGTTAAAGGGTTAAAAGTGATGGGTAGCGGGTCAGGTTATAGACTCCCATACCCACACACTCATGAAGCATCACAATGTAATAAGAGTTTTGACAGCAAGGGTAGGGGGAAGGAGACAGGAGGGAAGAGACAAGTTTAAGTTGGATGTTGGGAATTTTCAGGTGGCAGTTGCAGGACACCGTTGGAGTACTTAAATTAAACAGAGATAGGTGAAGGAGGGGCAGAAAACGGAGGCGATATGTCGATTGTTAGAGAACCCGTATCAATATTTTCAAGTATTCCTGTCATGGAAGGGGCAGGTGTCAGGCTGAAAAGGGCTTTTGGTCACGCTGAGGCACCGAAGTTGGACCCTTTCCTGCTCTTGGATGACATTCACTCCGGGAACCCTGCGGATTACACCGCCGGGTTCCCATGGCATCCCCACCGGGGTATCGAGACTGTCACCTACGTCCTCCACGGCGATGTGGAGCACGGGGACAGTATTGGAAACAGAGGCTCCATAAAGGACGGGGATGTTCAGTGGATGACAGCCGGCAGCGGGATTGTTCATCAGGAGATGCCCAGAGTAACACGTGGTCAAATGAGAGGGTTGCAGCTGTGGGTAAACCTTCCTGCTTCCATGAAAATGATGGATCCCAGGTACAGGGATATCAAGGCTGATACGATTCCCGTAGTTACTCAGGAGACTGGGAGCCAGGTTCGTGTT
This sequence comes from bacterium, assembly GCA_022865845.1. Lineage (GTDB taxonomy): Bacteria > BMS3Abin14 > BMS3Abin14 > BMS3Abin14 > BMS3Abin14 > JALHUC01. The sequence continues at coordinate 1,903 of JALHUC010000192.1, forward strand.
GTCGCAGGGACCTACGGAGGAGTGTCAGGACCCATGAAAGATCTGGTACAGAACCCTCTCTACCTGGATATTACCTTGTCACCGGGCACTGGGTTTACCCAAAGTTTTGAACCGGGTCACACTGTGTTTGCCTATACTCTTGACGGTACCGGTAACTTTTCCCCTGAAGCCGGAAAGCCTGTCGGGGATGAAAATGTGATCCTCTATGGCCCAGGGGATCACGTCGAGATCACGGCAGGAAAGAGCGGGCTGCGTTTTCTCCTGATTTCCGGTGAGCCTATCAGGGAACCGGTTGCCTGGAGAGGCCCCATTGTCATGAACACGGAGGAGGAACTGCACGAAGCTTTTCGGGAGTACCGTGACGGTACATTCATCAAGGT
>JALHUC010000193.1 GCA_022865845.1 bacterium
CCACACAGCCCAGAAATCCACCAGAACAGGTCTGGACTCTTTAAGAACTTCCTCTTCGAAATTGTCGTCGCTCAGTTCCATTACATTCTTGCTGTCTGCCATGATCCTCCTCCTTAATTAAGGTGTTTCCAAATATTATATTGTCCTGGCAGCCTGCCGTGAAATTGCGACTGGATGCTTGAGGTTTGTCGGACACCCTGACAACGCCATGGAATTTGTTGTATCATCCTCCCACAAACCCTGGTCAGCAGGTTACCGGGTCTCCCGTATCATTCCAGGGAGATATTAACTCTCAAAGGGTTTACTGTCAATGGTAAAACGGAATATTAGAAAATAATAATACGATTGGAGGTTAATTTGGCTGAAGCAGAAGGTTTTTTGAGCAGGGAAAAACTCCGGGATATCCGCTCTCTGGATTCCATGAAGATCAGAAGGCGGAAGGGGCTCTGCATGGTGGAGGGGGAACGTTCTCTCCGGGAAGCTCAGCGTACCGGGAACCTGCTCTATCTCGTCGTGTCAGAGGACCGAACCGTCGAAGGCAGGTTGTCACTCGCCGAAGAGTTTTCATCGGCGGGTGTACCGTGCTATACCCTCGCATCCGCTCACTTCAGGGAACTGACGGAAGTGAAAGCCGGTACCGGTATGCTGGGGGTTGCCCGAATTCCACCCCAGGGAGATCTTGACGAGCTTGGGGGTCTTCCAGGCAGATCCATCCTGTTTTTTCTGGATGGTATCCAGGAGCCTGGGAACGTTGGTGCTCTCATCCGTACTGCCTGGGCCCTGGGGTTTTCCGGAGTGCTCATGGGGAATGGGACCGCCGACCCGTTCAGCGCCAAGGGGGTCAGATCCTCCGCAGGCGGTGTGTTCCACCTTCCTCTTTACGGAGGGATCGGGGCTCGGGAGATGGAAGGACTGACGCGGGTGAGATATTCGCTTTTTGCCGCCGACAGGGAGGGTCAGGATTACCGGTCGATAGAGTATCCCGAGCGCTCTATCCTCGCTCTCGGTAACGAGGGCAGCGGCTTTTCAGAGTGGGTCCTTCAGACCGGCCAGGTTGTAGGGATCCCTCTTGCCCAGGGAGTTGACTCCCTCAATGTTGTTGTGGCAGGGGGGATTATCGCCGCCCAGATGGGGAAAGACGGTGATCGGTAATCAGTGATCGGTGATCGGTTGACATTCTCATATCTCAAATCTCAGATCTCAAGGGTACATTCTGCGTAAGATCAGTTTTTCAACGCTTTTACCAGGACTGCGTTTCCCTCATCTTTCAGGTTTTCCTCTGTGTAACCCTGTGTACCCTGTGGTGAGTTAGCTCTTACAGGAACTGCGCTCTTTCTCCCCATCCCCGCGTCGCCGTGTCTAGTGAGATCGTCGAAGCGTTATTTTAGTGCTTCGACGATCTTCGAAAGCGCTTCCGCCGATCTTTCCACAATTATACGTCCCTTTTCCGCGTCGGCCGCTCGCGGGTTTCCCCATACGCCGCCGGGCCAGTAGTTTTCAGGATCTGGCACAACCTGACCTGCAGGCAGTTGTGGATACTCTTCCCCGGGCGGTTCCCCCACCGAGTCGGGGTGCAGGTACATCATCCTGGATGTCTCGATCTCTCCGGCGTGACCGTCACGGGGCGTTGCGAGCAGATCCCCCGACACCTCCTTCACCAGGTCCAGATCACAGATCACAGCCAGTTTAAGGTCCCTGTTTGCCTGTACGCATGCCTCAGCAGCTTCCCTGAGGGCGGCCATGTGAATGCGACCGGCATGACCTGAAAACAGGATGATCCTCCTGAAACCGTGCCCGGCAAATGATGTAATGATGTCCCTTGCCACAGACCGAAGGGTGTCCCCGGACAGGGTGACAGTGCCGGGGTGGTTCCTTGTGCTGCTGCACTGCCCGTAGTGAACCGGGGGAGCGACGATAACCTTTACCCTTTCAGCTGCCTTGGAGGCGACAGCCGATGCCTGTAGTGTGTCGGTGGACAGGGGAAGGTGGGACCCGTGCTGCTCGACGGTACCGAAGGGGACGATGACCGGTGTCCCGGCCTTTTGTTCCTTCCGGACATCTTCCATGGTCATCCACATAAGTTCCATAGGTGTCTCCTTAAGAGGTTACTTAATCAGGAATATAAACCAATATAACATGATATAAGAGATAGGCTACGAGGCCAATATTATGATCGTCATTCCGGTCGAAACGTCTTGTCACCCATA
>JALHUC010000021.1 GCA_022865845.1 bacterium
AAAGAGATCAAGATCAGCATTCCCGGGTTCTCGGAGAAGGTAAAGGACAGGGACATCGTCATTTTTACCCGGCAGTTCGCCACCATGATCGATGCCGGGCTGCCCCTGGTCCAGTGTCTTGAGATTCTTTCCAGCCAGGCCGACAACAAGACCCTGGGCAAGACCCTGGGAACGGTTCAGAACGATGTCGAGGGCGGGGCCTCTTACGCCGAGGCCCTGGGAAAACACCCAAAAGTGTTTGATGAACTGTACGTCAACATGGTGGCCGCCGGCGAGACAGGCGGTATCCTGGACACGATCCTGAACCGGCTGGCCGCTTATATGGAAAAGGCTATGAAGCTGAAGAAGAAGGTCAAATCGGCCATGGTCTATCCCATCACCATTGGAGTGGTAGCGGTAGGGGTCATTGCCATTCTCATGGTCTTCGTTATTCCCAAGTTCGCCGATATGTTTACCGGCATGGGTGGCGAGCTGCCCACGATCACGCAAATAGTCATCGACATGAGCCACTTTGCGGCCAGCTACAAGATGCTCTTCGTCATCGCGGGTTTTTTCGGATTCAGTTTCCTTTTCAAGACCTACTACGCCACAGAAAATGGCAAGAGGAGGATGGACGGAATCTTCCTCAGGATGCCAGTTATGGGACCCCTTATCCGAAAGGTGGCAGTTGCAAAGTTCACGCGTACCCTGGGAACCATGCTGTCCTCCGGAGTCCCCCTGTTGGATGCCCTGGAGATCTGCGCCAAAACAGCAGGCAATAAAGTTGTGGAAGAGGCTGTATTCAACACCAGGACAAGCATCAGCGAGGGTAAGACCATCGCTGATCCTCTCGAGGAAACGGGGGTTTTTCCTCCCATGGTCGTGCAGATGATAAGCGTAGGAGAGGCAACTGGTGCGCTGGACGCTATGCTTAACAAGATCGCGGATTTTTATGATGACGAAGTGGATACGGCGGTAGAGGCCCTTACCTCTCTCATGGAACCGGTGATGATGGTATTTTTGGGAGGCGCCATCGGGTTTGTGGTCATCGCCATGTACCTGCCTATCTTCAAGATGGCCACCCTCGGGTAGCCGGATCTATGGTACCGGCTTCCGGGAGCCACCATTCCCGAGCCACACTGGAACTTCCACTTTTCCTGAAGATCCTCATGATCTTCAGGGTGTCCACTGTCACCGTGCTGCTGGGTGTGACGGTGCTCATCCAGCTCAAGGGGAGCCAGGTTCTTTTCTTCGCTCCCCTCTTCACCATCTATCTGATCATCGTTGCGGTCTATCTCCTGACCATCTTTTTCGCCACCATTTTCAACCAGGTCAAGAACCTGCCTCTCTACGCTGTTTACCAGGTCGGGACCGATCTTCTCCTTTACACGCTCATTGTTTTCTTTACCGGAGGACACAGCAGCCCGTTTCCTTTTCTCTATCTCTTTGCCATCCTCTGGGCCGCGCTGGCTCTGAGGGGAGGTGGTTACTGGACAGCATCCATCTCTGCAATCCTCTACGGCGGCATCGTAGACCTTCAGTATTACCGGGTCCTCATGCCGCCATACGGCAGAGAGCTGACGGATATTCTCCTGGTGAACCCGTGGGATATCATGGGCAGGATATTCCTGCACATTATCGCCTTTTACGCTGTTGCTTTCCTGGGACACCAGATTGGATACCGTTACCGCTCAGCCAGGGAAGAGCTCAGCGTGAAGACGGAGGATCTGGAAAAACTCCGGTCCCTCAGCGACGTTGTTTTCGAGAGTATGACCAGCGGGATCGTTGTTCTGGATGAAAAGGGCGGTATC
>JALHUC010000194.1 GCA_022865845.1 bacterium
GGGGATATGAGAAACTCAGTGCACTAGTGCACCAGTGCACCTGTGCACAAGTATTTTTCCTCTAGCCCCTTCATCCCTGTTAGACCGTGCCATGACATTGGACAAAAACAAGCCCGGCTATTGCCGGGCTTGTTACTATTTATTGTTGCTTCCCCTTATCCACCCTTTACAACATTTTCTGCCTGGGGCCCCTTGGGCCCATCGACGACATCAAAGGTCACCCTTTCCCCTTCCTGAAGGGTCTTAAATCCCTCGCCGGACAGTGCCGAAAAATGAACAAAGACATCGGGGCCTTCGCTCTGCTCAATGAAACCGAAACCTTTTGCGTCGTTAAACCACTTGACCGTACCTTCTGCCATTGCCAGACTCCTTTACTTTCTGTGACATGCTCCCAATGGACCTTTTCCATCGGCTTAAAAAAAAACAGCACAGCCGTGATGGCTATGCTAATCGCCTTTACATATGCAGTGTGAGAATCCCAGGTAACAATTCCTCATACCCCCTATAAATTGATTAGCACAGTTGCCAGTCGAACTCAAGAGGCAAGCTTTTCGCCACTTACCCCCAATGTCTTCACCTGTCACCCCCATTTTCAAGGTATACCCAAATTTAAAGTTTTGACATAAAGGTGCCCACAGTGCTACGTATTTGCCATTAAGTAACACGATGCGGTTTATCAGGAGATCCTTTATGCACATGGCGGACGCCTTGATATCCCCCGCTGTTGGCGGCACAGCCTGGGCGGCTGCAGCAGGACTCATTGGATACTCCTCCCGTAAACTCAGAGACGGGATGGATGATCGCCAGATCCCACTGATGGCTGTCCTGGGGGCCTTTATATTTGCTGCCCAGACGGTAAACTTTACCATTCCAGCTACCGGGTCCAGCGGTCACCTGGGCGGAGGGTTGATCCTCGCTGTCCTGCTTGGCCCTTACGCAGGTTTTCTTACCCTTGCTTCTGTCCTGATCATCCAGGCCCTTTTCTTTGCCGACGGAGGCCTCCTCGCCCTGGGATGCAACATCCTCAATTTGGGGTTTTTTCCCTGTTTCGTGGTCTACCCGCTCATTTATCAAAAGATCGCCCGAGACCATGGAAGACGTTGGCTGATCGTAACCGGCGCCCTCACGGGTGCGGTTGTGGCCCTTCAGCTAGGCTCCCTGGCCGTTGTCACCCAAACCTTCCTGTCCGGCATCTCCGAACTTCCCTTCCGCACCTTTGTCCTTGTTATGCAGCCGATCCATCTGGCCATCGGCCTTATGGAAGGGGTTGCTACGGTAACGGTGATCCTTTTCGTGCTGAAAGCACGACCGGAGATCCTGGTAGGCAGGGCCCATGAGTCCGCACCGGAAAGCCCCCGATCCATGAAGGGTCTGGCCGCCGGTTTTCTTATCGCCGCCCTGGTCACCGGCGTTGGTTTCAGCTGGTTTTCTTCGAAATATCCGGACGGCCTTGAGTGGTCGGTGCTTCGCGTGACCGGGACCGGTGAGATCCGGGAACCCGAGGGAGAAGTACATCGCTCCCTGGCTAACCTCCAGAAAAAGACAGCCCTTTTGCCGGACTACCGTCTTGATAAGGAAGATAAGCAGGTCGGGAC
>JALHUC010000195.1 GCA_022865845.1 bacterium
CATGTGGCGAGTGCCATTGTCAAGGGGGTCGGGGCTACCCTTAAAACCCGGTTTACAGGGCATCTTCCGGTTCTGGACATGGTGGAATCAGGCGAACCCTTCGTCCGTGTATTTTTTCACGGCCGGTTGTTCATCCTGATCTACTACCTCCGGAACTGGCCGATCGTCATTATGCTCAGTATCAGCTATCTGGGTGAGCTCCAGACACGTATTTTACACAACTTCGGGTATACCACCATCAGGGGTTCCAGGAGCCGGGGGGGGCCAAGAGCTCTGGCTGGAATAGTCGGTGTGGTACGAAATGGCAAGATAGGGGTCTTTGCCGTGGACGGTCCCAGAGGACCCTACAGGGAAGTGAAACCGGGTGCTGTTTTTGTGGCTAAAAAGCTGGGTGTCCCCATCGTTCCGGTGACCACTTCCGCATGGCCTTCGGTGACCCTGAGGTGGGTGTGGGATCGTTTCTTTCTTCCCATACCCTTTGGCCGCACTATTGTGCATCTGGGTGAGCCGATACTCCTCGACGCAGACCTTTCGGAGGAGTCTATCAGTTCAGACTGCCAGCGGATCGGACAGGCACTGGCTAAACTGGAGATTGAAGCGGATGGTCTTACCGGCCGGATCAGAAAATAGTATCGGCATTGCCGGGCGACTGGTCCCCCTGATCGCAAGGGTTTTGATCAGGTCCGTGACATGGACTGTTCGGATACGATGCGAGGGGGCGCAGATCCTGGATGAACTTGAATTGTCAGGTCGGACCTCTGTTGTGGCCTTTTTCCACGGAAGACAGTTCCTTCCCACAGGTTTTCTCGCGGGGCGGAAGATGGGGATAATGTCCAGCCTGAGCAGGGATGGTGAGCTGCAGACCCGCGTAATGACAGGCCTGGGGTATGCTGTTGTGAGGGGCTCGGCATCCAGGAGCGGGGCACGGGGTCTTATCGGATTGAAAAAACTTATGGAAAAGGGGTATCACGCAACCTTTGCTGTGGACGGGCCCAGAGGGCCCATCCATGAGGTAAAACCGGGAGCTATCTACCTGGCCAAGAAAACCGGTGCCCCTGTTATCGGGTTGTCAGCATCCGCTCACCCCGCCCACATATTTTCCCGTGCCTGGGATCTTTACCTGCTCCCGTGGCCCTTCAGCAAGGGAGCTGTGATCTTCAGTGATCCAATTTATTTTGATGATGACATGAGTGAAGAAGCAATGGCCCGAGACAGCCGTTTCCTGAAGGAAGAGTTATTGAGGCTGCAGGAGAGGGCTGATGAGATAACGGGACTTAGAACTAGTGATCGGTAAACGGTAATCGGTGATCGGTAAACCGAAATTAATAGGCCGGTAACGGTTAACAACTGCGTACTGAAAATATAGAATAAGATTTAACAGATTACCGATTACTGACCACTGATTACCTGACTTTGGAGGTACCCTATGCCTATCGATCAGGAACTACTGGACATTCTGGCCTGCCCCAAATGTAAAGGGGAGGTAAAACTGGAGAACGAGGGGAGTTCACTCGTCTGCCACACCTGCCGACTCAAATACAGGATAGAGGATGATATACCTGTGATGCTCATCGATGAGGCAGAAGAGATCTGAATGTGATGCGCAGCCGCTTCGAGGCGGTTCTTTCCGATCCGCCGGTCTACTCACTGCCGTTTCTGATTCCCCTATCCGCGATCTACAGGGGGATCTCATCGTTTCACCGCAATCTTTATACGTCAGGCGTTCTGACCACCCGCCGATTGCCGAGGCCAGTGGTAAGCGTGGGTAACCTGACCACCGGGGGAGGCGGTAAAACCCCCTTGACAATGTGGCTTGCCCACAAGTTGATGGCTTCAGGCGTTAAAGTCGCTATTTTGACCAGGGGGTACGGGCGGGTCCATGGTGGTCTCCGGATCGTGGAGGAAAGAGATACCTGGGAGGATGTCGGGGACGAACCTGTTCTCATGGCCTCTAAAATAAGGGGTGCGACGGTAGCTGTGGCCAAAGATCGCTTCCTTGCCGGTACAAAGATACTTGAAATCAGGGATGTGGACCTGTTTCTTCTCGATGACGGTTTCCAACACTTTTCTCTGGATCGGGACCTGGACATCGTGGTTGTAGACGGACAGAGGCGATTTGGTAACGGTAGACTGCTGCCTGCAGGCATCCTCAGGGAACCGGTGTCGAGGTTGAAGGACGCGGATCTTATTGTGGTGACAAAGACACCACAGGTGGACCCGGAATTCGAGGGGTTTCTTAAGCGGTACAGTACAGCTCCGGTATTCTGGGCCGATTATCGGCCGATGGGTTTGTCATCGGTTTACTCTGGCGAGCCCACCTCAATAGGGGACCGGCCAGAGGGACCTTTTGTGGCTTTCTGTGGTATTGCGGGGCCTGAAGGTTTTCGTGCTACTTTGAAAAGAGCCGGCATTGAGGTTGTGGAACTGTTGA
>JALHUC010000196.1 GCA_022865845.1 bacterium
GGACGGCCGTGAGGCTATTAACATCCAGGTCAAAAAACGCGCTGGTGAGAACGTGCTGGAAATAGCCGAGCAGGTCGACTTGCTCATCGAGGCAAAGATGGCCACATGGCCTGCCGGGACCAAGGTGACCAAGCTCATGGACCGGGCCAAGGAGATCAGGATCATGGTGTCCGACCTGGAGAACAACATTATCACAGGCTTGATCCTGGTCATTGTGGTCCTCTTTTTTGTCATGGGTGTGCGCAACGCTGTGCTGGTGAGTCTGGCCATTCCCTTTTCCATGTTGCTGTCTTTTATGATCCTCCACGCTTTGGGTATCACCCTCAACATGGTGGTCCTTTTCTCCCTTACCCTTTCCTTAGGCATGCTGGTGGACAATGCTATCGTTATTGTTGAAAATATTTTCCGCTATATGGAGCAGGGCGTGCCCCGTTTCCAGGCCGCCGTCAAGGCAACCCACGAAGTGGCCCAACCCGTGGCAGCATCGACCCTCACCACTGTGGCAGCGTTCTTTCCCATTCTGTTCTGGCCGGGAATCATGGGCGAGTTTATGGCCTATTTACCCAAGACGGTGATCATTACCCTGTCATCATCCCTGTTCGTGGCCCTTGTGATCAATCCGGCCCTGGCGGCGCTCTTCATGCGTCTTCCGGTTGGCCATCGCTCCTCCGGGGTCAAAGTCACTGTGGAGGAAATCGAACAGGCAGGAGAAGCGCCTCTTACGGTTCGAGGTCCATTCCTCAGGGTCTATCGCCGCCTTCTAAACGGCGCTCTTAACCATCGCCTGGCTGTGGTTGCCATATCTTTCTTGTCCCTTATTGCAATGGCAATGATCTGGTTCTACATGGTTGGGTTGGAAAAACCGATCGAATTTTTCCCAGATGTCGATCCAAATGCCATCTATATCAATCTGGACATGCCTGAGGGGGCTGCCCTGGAATACTCTGACCGGATTGCCCGGCAGGTGGAAGTAGCCCTGTGCATGGGCTCCGGTCAGGAATTGGCCCCACCCGATGCCAATCCCGCCGACTGCTATTACGGCAAAAGCGAGGGGAAGATCCATACACTGAAAAATGGCCAGCAGGTCAAAGGCCTCACTGATATGGCGAACATTAAGCACATCTACTCCCGGACCGTGGCCATTATCGGCGGGCAATCCTCCTTTGAGAATACTTCCCCCAACCATATTGGCATTCAGTTCTACGACATGGAGGACCGGATCGAGCCGTCCCCGCAGACTGTGGAAGAGATAAGAAACAGAATCAAGGATATTCCTGGCGCTGAAATCAGCATTGCCAAACAAGAAGAGGGTCCTCCCACCGGTGCGCCGATCAATATCGAGATCTCGGGTGACAATTTCAGCATTCTGGGCCGCATCAGCCAGCAGGTGCGGGCCGTGCTGGAAAAGATCCCCTTTGTCCAGGACATCCGCGATGACTATGTGGCAGGCTCGCCAACGGTAAAGGTTCGGGTCGACCGGCAGCGGGCGGCCCTGCTGGGTCTTTCCACAGACGTGATCGGCTTTGCCCTTAAAGTTGCCTTTAATGGTATAAAGGTCTCCACCTTCAGGGAGGGTGACGAGGACTACGATATTACCGTGCAACTGCCAGAATCGGATCGCCGGGTAACCGATATCCTGCGCGAGTTGCTCATCCCAACGGAGAAAGGACTGGTTCCCCTGAGTACAGTCGCAAAATTCGAGATCACCGGCGGTTTGGGTCAGGTAAACCGTATCAACCATGAGCGAGTGGTCACGGTTAAGGCCAATGTTGACGAGAAGCACGCCCC
>JALHUC010000197.1 GCA_022865845.1 bacterium
AAACCCTGGGCAAAGCCGCAGCCGTGCTCGGGAAGAAAATTAATATCAGCCTGGCGTCATAAACCAGTAGAAAGTAAAATGTAACATGTAGAAAGACTTTCCTTGTTACCTGTTACTGCCCTTACCTGAAATCTGAGCCCACGGTTTGTCTACTCCTTTTAGCAATAAAACGCGGTCAGGCCAGGAAATGAGCAATACCCCCATTAAAATATCAGGCATTGACAAATTCCCGGCCTGATCCCCACGATCTCCCAAGTAGTTCCTTTATTCCAGCGTTCAGTTATTATACAAGAAACCTAGAAATCCAGGATACGCCCCCAAAGATCTTTAGAAAGGAGCTTACCATGGAGCCGATCAGGATCATGCCCTGTCTGGACATGAAGGAAGGGCGAGTGGTCAAAGGTGTTAACTTCATCAACCTCCGCGATGCGGGAGATCCCGTCGAGAATGCGGCCTTTTACCAGGCGGAGGGGGCCGATGAGTTGGCCATGCTGGACATTGCCGCGACCCTCGAAAACCGCAAAACTCGCCTGGAGTGGGTGAAGAACGTGGCCGCTGTCATCAGCATACCTCTCACCGTCGGGGGCGGCATCAGAAGCGTTGAAGACATCGAGATGACCCTCGAAGCCGGTGCGGACTGCGTCTCCATGAACAGCGCAGCGGTGGCCGACCCGGAGCTCGTGCAGCGCGCTTCCGCAACCTTCGGCAAAGATAAAATAACCGTGGCCATCGATGGGCGCCGCCATGCCGACATGCCGTCCGGCTACGAGATCGTCGTGGCAGGCGGTACGAGGGGAACGGGTAAAGACTGCGGGGCCTGGGCCAGACAGTGCGAGCAGCTTGGAGCCGGGGCCCTCCTGCCAACCAGCATGGACGGGGACGGCACCCTGGCTGGATACGATCTCGAATTCACGAGGATGATCGCCGATGCAGCGGACCTGCCCATCATCGCCTCGGGAGGGGCCGGGGAACTGGAGCACTTCTACGAGGGGGTTGTAAAGGGAGGGGCCCAGGTGCTTCTTGCGGCCTCCGTGTTCCATTTCAGGACCTTTACCATCCGGCAGGTCAAGGAGTATCTAGCGGAAAAAGGTTTGCCTGTGGCGGGGATGTAAAAAACGGATTTATCGTGGGTCAGGCCGGGAATTGAGCAATACCCTCATGAAAGTGTCAGAAATTGACAAATTCACGCCCTGACCCCCGACACCGCCCGCTTCCGTCGTCGCTAAAGCTATGACGGACAAGCAAGACGCTGATCTTAATCGTTCTATCAGGAAGGTTTAACCAAGGTGTGAACCAGGGCCTTAACCAGCTTCCTCATTGCCTCGTAATCCAGGGTGTCCGCTGTGTCGGTGTCCTTGTGGTAGTTGGGGTTTCGAAGAAAGGACGTGTCAGTGATCATGATGGCTGGAATGCCCGCATCCCAGAATGAGGCATTGTCTGAAAGCCGCATGAGGCTGCTCAGTTCAGGATGATGCCCCGGATCTACCAGTTTTATGACAGGCAGGATCGAGCCCGACTCCTCCATCCCCAGGTGGACCCACTCTGCCAATTCAGCCGACTGCTGGTCAGCCGCCAGTGCGATGAAGTTGCCAACGTCAGGAAGGCCAAGGGACTCCAGGCCATCGGGTATGCTCTGGCTGCCGGCTTTATCGCTGAAATACCCGACCATCTCCAGAACAAGGGCGCCCCTAATCTCCATATCCGAGCCTTTAATTCGTTCTGTAAATACCCGGCTGCCCATGAGATCGCTGGCAAAGCAAGGCGGTTCCTCTGTAGAGAATGCCACGAAGAGCAGGTTCCCGCTCTTGTCCGGAGCCTCTGCCATGATCTTCCTGCCGGTCTCAATAAGGACCGCCACAGCGCTGGCGTTGTCGTCGGCCCCCCGGGGTTCCCCTGACAGTGTCGTAGTGAGCGCCCAGGACCGTGACAGGAGCATCCCCGGCCCAGTTGGGAGTCCTCGCTACAAGGTTGGCCGTTGGAACACCGTGCGCTTCGTACTCCTGCCTGAGTACATGAAGCCCTGCTGATTCCAGCTCACTTTCGATATAAAGAGCGGCAGCTTCCAGTTTGCCCGGTTCCTGGATGCTACGGCTGCCGATGTCCCCGGAAAGGACTTTGATGTAGGATTTAAGGTTTTCGATTATTTCCATGGAGGGAGAGTATAGCATTTACGCCCACGTGAAGATTATTTGCATTTCTGAATATTCATATTAGGCACTGTCAAATTCCCGGCCTGACCCCGATGGTTCCCCAAAAAAGATTGAAAAACGAGAACTGACCCCACGGTTTGCATTACCTGCCTCTTTAACTAGGTTCACTTCTAGAGTTAGTGAACCACAGCATTTCCATCCAATTTCAAGTAAACCCTACCAGCGAGCTTGCGTACCTCGCACATCCACGTGAATGTAAGGCCCATGATTTTTTGTTTTCAGATAAAGACCCAGGCCGCCAATAAATGGAATGTAGAAATTTTTTCCGGACAGTTGATGCACTGTGTCGTACAGGACCTTTGCATCCTTGTAGTTGATCACGCCATCCCTATTCAGATCATCCATATACCCGTCCCTGGGCTCCTGATCGATGTAGATGTCGGCTGCCCCTCCCCAGAGATGGCGGCTATACATAACGTTTCCGATAGCTCTGTTGTAGGCAGGCGTTCGATATCCGCTCATCACAAAGAAGGAATCCGCGGCAATACCATTTTCGTTTACTTTTTCCAAAAGCAGCTCCAGTTTAAGCAGAAGCTTCTCCCGTAAAACCAGATACTTCGGATAACTGCTCTCCTGTTTGCATAGAAACTGTTTCAACTGAAAATGAGGAGAGATGTAGATATTCTCATTTTCCCGCGTAACTTCGACAAAGCCCCTGGGCGGTTCATATATCTTCCGACCCAGGAAAGGTTTGAGGGGATACTCCCCAATTAAATAACTGTTTAGCTGACCTTTTTTAACGCGTTCGAAGGGCACCAGTACAAAAACATTAATTTTTACTGTCTTACCGGTCCCATCTTCCGAGATCAATACAGTGCTGATTCCAGGGTCCAGCGGTGCCTTAAAGCTCCAGCTCCTGGTGGTATGGGTCTGAATGAAGCTCTGGGAAGCAGTTATGGTATATGTGCGATCGGATTTATCGGGAGGCACCTGTGCGGAGACCTCCTCACCTGGCAGAAGGAAAACGGAGCATATCCGGTAGGGATATTCTTGCCCGTTGATCAGGAGGGGGAATGAAGACCGCTCCGAAGAATAGGAGTTTACTCCAGCTACAACGTCATGGCATGGCACCCCGGCAATCAGCACAATGACCATAACCAGCAGAAGGGAGAACCTGATTGAAAAGATTTTATGAGTCATTTTTTTAAGTTGAAAAGGGACTTTTTTTCAAGGCCTTCAGCAGTTTCTCGTCGCGGTTGTAAACGTCATCCCGAAAATGCACGACTCCATCAGGATCGGCCCATGCTGTCCAGTATAGAAGGTGGATAGGGATTGTTTCTTTCAGCTTAATCGTACGCTCCTGTCCGCCGTCCAACCAGCTATAAATCTGTTTCTGGGAATGTTCGGAGTTGTTATCTGTAAGGTAGGTGAGCAGTTCCTGTGGTTTTTCGATCCGGATACAGCCAGAGCTGAACGTGCGAGGCAGGTCTTTGTCAAACAATTCGGGCGATGAGGTGCTATGCAGATAGATGCTGAATATATTCGGAAACATGAATTTCATTTTTCCTAAAGCATTTTGTGATCCCGGGTCTTGCCGAAAATGATAAGGAAACGGCGTTGTGATCACCTTTTTCCAGTCGACAAGATAGGGATCGACCTCTCTCAAGTTGCTTCCCCAGCCCTGGAAAACCCGGATCTTTCTCTGCGATAAATAGGTGATGTCCTTCTGCACCAGCGGCAGGATGTCCTGGACCGCAATACTATCAGGGACTTGCCAATAGGGATTTAATACGACATAGGAAATTTGATCGCTGAAGACGGGCGTACGGCGATAATCTTTCCCGACTATGGCACGCATCGTAAGAACGGCTTTTCTGTTTTCGATCACATCCAGGCTGAAATTCGGGATGTTGACCAGAACATGGCGTTCCCCCAGTTCCTGGGGAAGCCAACGCCAGCGTTCCAGGTTCACCTGAATCTTTTCTGCTCGATCGGTTGGTGCCGTGTTGAGGGCATCGATTGTCCTGGAGTCCAAGGCCCCTGTTTCGGGAAGACCATGGTAGTGTTGAAAGGTTTTGAGCACCTCCTCCAGGCGTTCATCAAAATCGAAACCAGTTTCCCTGGGCCTTAAGTAACCCAACCTGGCCAGTTGATGGCGAACCTGACCTATGCTTTTGTTGCTTTCTCCCAGTTTCAGGTCAACACCACTGTCAATCTTGTCCCAGTTACCAGCGGCTTCCAGATCGCGATAGCGTTGGTAGGCCTTCCTCAAATTTCTGTATCCTTCTTGAGGTGGAAGTAGCTTCTGAAGGGACGCCGTGATCTGATTACTTTCCAGGGCCCGTGAGAGAATCCCCGCTAAATCCGCGTCTCTGCGGTTGGCATGCCATTCGGGATCAATGCTTGTTGGATTGATGTTACCTGCCAGCAAATGGGAAGAATAGACAAGGTAGGAATCGGTGAGCAGGAGGTCCAGATCAACGAGGAGGCCCCTTAAATCGCTTGCTCCAGTTTTGATCTGTGAGATCAAGGACAAGATCCTGGAGAGATGGTAATCCTCTGGATCAAGGCCCTCTTTGCCTGCCTTTCTAAGTGACTCGAGGTATGTACTTGCGTCGGAGGTCATTTTACCGTTCTTGAACCATGCTATTTTGTATCCGCGGTCCTCATAAAACCGAGGAAGGGCCCGGGAGGCAAGGATGGGGCCCTTGACAACGATCATACTGACCGGTGATCCCGCTGCTTCGATCCGGTTCCGCAGATCATCTGACAAGGCGTCTTCTGAAAAAGGAGACGCAAATGCAGAAATGCAGACGAACTGAATCAGCAGTGTCTGGAGTATGAATTTACACATTAACCTCAACATGACCTCCTCTAAATTGCCAGCAGGTTAAGCACCTATAAAGGAAAGAATCAAGATAAAGAAAGGTGGGTCGGTGGCATCGCGGTAAATTTCTTCGATTCATTTAGCTTTAAATCTGCGGTATCTTGGCGTGGCTCTTGATGGATCGCTCCAGACTTCAGCGAAGAAGGATCCCACTGTAAACTTTCATTAACCAAACTTAAGTTGACCTCGTGCACGCATTTCCATGGGAAGCAAACTTTGGTAGATGAAACTGTTAACTGGCGTTTCTACTCCTGCTTCCTGACCCAGGCGTACCACAGCTCCATTCTGAAACTCCAATTCCGAGGGCCTTCCGTTCATTATGTCTCGCTGCATTGAGGCCGTTCCGTCCGGAGGCAGACTATCAATGAACTCCATCGTCTGACCAATGACATTTTCAGACAGATCAATGTTTCGCGCCCTGGCCACATTATAGATCTCATGGATTGTCTGCTCTAATATCTGGCGTGTTCCAGGCTGGTCTCGTAATACTCCAACAGGAGCCCGTGTCACCGCTCCCACACCACTAAAAGCTGTAATAAACACAAACTTCTGCCACATAGCAGCATGAATGTCGGGAGGAATTTCCACTGTCAAACCCGATGCTCGATCAAAGACTTGCCGCAGCCTTTCGACACGTTCACTAGTGCGATTATCCAACTCACCAAATCTTATGAAAGGGTCTGTTCCAGCATGGCAAATATGACCCGGCTCAACAATATAAGAGATAATCACACACAAACCACCCAGTACGTTCTCCTTACCTAGTTCAGCTGCCAATTGAGAAGGCGCTTCAACTCCATTTTCCAGGGGTATCACAATGGTTTGTGGACCAATCATGGGACGCATGGCCTGTATTGCCTCTGTCAATTGCCATGCCTTCACACATACGAGTATTACATCGACTGATCCTACTTGTGCCGGATCATCAGTTGCATTGACTGACTGCAAAAAAAAGTCCCCTTTGCTGCTTTCCACCCTTAAGCCACGGACACGCATGGCCTGTAAATGTTCCCCACGAGCAATAAAAACAACATCTTCCCCAGCTTGAGCTAGCCGCCCACCAAAATAGCTGCCTACTGCACCTGCACCGAAGATTGCTATACGCACATAAACCTCCCTTCCTCCAGCAAGCCCTGGATCTTGACCAGGAATTCAATCTGTTTTTCGGGGTTTGGACCGGGCATGTAGCCAGACTAGTTCATGGAAAGGTGAGAACGCAAGGTAAGGATCTTCATTCAAAAGCAAATTTACCACAGCACGGCCATTTGCAGGCCGTTCCACCAACCTTCGCCAAGGCTACGGCTGGCAGGCAGGGTTACACAGGAGAAAGCATGAGAATCTGCTTGTCCCGCCATCTTGTCACGGCGACTTGTCACGGCGACTTGTCACGGCGACTTGTCACGGCGAAGCTGGCTTGTGAGGGCATCTTGTCACGTCATAGCCGCAGGCGACGACGGAAGCCATCGGCGACGCCTCAAAGCGAAGACGGAAGGCTGGAAGCGAAGACGGAAGCTAAAAGCGGAGGCGGACCTGTCACCTATAGCTTCAGCGACGGGTGAAGCTTCTGGCGAAGGTGGATGGTGGAAGGTGAGACCCCAAGGGGTGCACTATGAGATTTGAGATGGATTATTCCGACCCACCAGGTTCCCCCTGCAGGGAGGCAGCTTCCCTGGCAGCCACAATATATCGCTCTAATGACACAGCTTTTGGCTTAAGTTTCAAAGCCTGGGTCAGCATTTCGGCCGCCTCATCATAGCGTTCTTTCTTCAATAGTCGGTTGGCCTTCCTGATCTTGCGGATAGACCTGGAGCGTCTGGAAATAAACGGGCTGAGCACTCCCATCAGGAAAAGAACAAGAATAATCATGGCAAAAATGATTGCCAGCATGAAATGGGTCTCCGCTAACATACCGGCGGCAACAAAGCTGACGATAAAGACAATGACCCCAACTAACATGCCATATGGCTGAAGTTCCTTTGGTATGGGCACCTGCAGCTCCACCGCATCTTTGTGCACGGTCCCACGAGGAGTGTGCCCTGTTTGTTGAACCGGGTTGATCTTGCTGTCTACCATCTTATTCATAATCTGCTAAATCTCCCCAATCCTTATTATCTCAAGCTAAAATTGCTTCCTCCTCAGCTCTGCAAAGATGCTCTGTCCCAACGGCCCCCTTATCCCTTCCCTTTTTTCTTTTTGTCGCCTTTGCTCTTATTTGTATTGGCATAAATATCGCTGCCTGCTTTCAAAGCATGGAAGTCTTTTGAGCCCGGTTTGATACCCAGGCTTTTTGCCAGCACTCCCCAACCTTTGTTCTTTTCGGTTCTATATTTGCTCAAAACAAAGTCTACAGGTTTCGATGACATTTCTCCCAATCGAAACACCATGTAAGCATCAGCAGGACTGTCGACGTTTCCAAGCACGACTTTGACCTCTGCATTGCCAATTTTGAATCGAGTAGACAGTTGCGCTCTAAAGCCGTCGCGGTCAGCTTCTGCCTTGATGTTGAAATCCTTTGTCCAGTCGAAATCCCCTGCTGCAACAACCGATGCAGACAAGACAAATGCAAACATAACAAGCAGCGAAAGTGTGACTTTTTTTGTTTTCATAAAAACCTCCTGCATAAGGAATCCAAACCTTCGGTTTTCCCGAATCTGGACTCACGGGTTTGTATTTAATGAGACTATCAAATGCAAAATCAATACCATGTCCGATAGCATGTAAAGACCTGTAAATACTAAGATTTTTGAGGAGTCTTAGTCAGGACGGGGTTAAAGTGACACGCTTATCCGGGGGTTAAGTCAAGAATCGTCAGTTCGTGGCGATCTTCTTACCAGCACAGGGGACACCGATGGGCACACGGGAATTCGGTGTCAGAGCACAGGTTTAAATAGTGCACATGTGCACTAGCGCACTGAACCTCCCCCACAATTCCCGGCCTGACCCCCTTGGTCCCGCCCCAAGGGGTCCCGAATTAAATTATAATAGGAGGAAGTAATAGTGGAAGCTGTGGTAACCCGGTGTCAGAGCACTGGGAAACGCTTGTGATCCCGCTGTGCTCCTGATAAAGGGAGAGAAGGAGGAAATGCTTTGGGCTTTGAGGATCTCAAAGGAAAAACGGCCCTGGTCACAGGCGGGGCCCAAGGAATCGGGAAGGGCATCGCCCTTCGCCTCCTTCGTGAGGGGATGACCGTGATCCTGGGAGACCTGGACCGGGAAGCGGGCCAGGAAACCGTCCGGGAGTTTGCAGACGAGGGTCAGATCCACTTCACCCCCCTCGACGTTTCCGAAGAGGACTCGGTCCGGGTGGCGGTGGCATGGATTCTCAAACACTGCGGCCGCCTGGACGCCCTGGTGAACAACGCCGGCATCGCCCGGTCGGGCTTCGGTCCCGTGGAGGACCTTCCGCTGGAGGAGTGGGACCGCGTGTTGGGTACCAACCTCACCGGAGCCTTCCTCTGCGTCAAGCACACCGCTCTCGCCCTGAGGGAGTGGGGAGGGGCCATTGTGAACATCGCCTCCACCCGCGCCCTGCAGTCCGAGCCCAACACAGAGGCCTACTCCGCCTCCAAGGGCGGGCTCATCGCCCTCACCCACGCCCTCGCAGTGAGCCTGGGGCCCCTTGTGCGTGTGAACTGCATCAGCCCCGGATGGATCGAAGTATCCGAATGGAAAAGATCGGACCTTCGGCGCGAGCCTTCTCACAGCGACCTCGATCGCGACCAGCACCCCGCGGGCAGGGTCGGGGTCCCCCACGACGTGGCGAGCCTGACGGCCTACCTCCTTTCAGAGGAATCCTCTTTCGTCACGGGGCAGAACTTCATCGTTGACGGCGGCATGACACGCCGGATGATCTATGCGGAATGAGGTGACTGGGATTTACCGGGGGCAGGCAGTGTATTATGATGTGCCTTACTTAGTTGGTCGGAAATGTCACAATACACGGCCTGTCCCCCAAGGTTCCTCGCAATCAGAAATAGCAGCCACCTGGGATTACACAAAACTACAATCAGCAAGATCGCCATCAAAACCAACTTCAAAGATCAGGTACGCTTGCCACGTGGAAACCATTGGGTGAAGACGGGCCATAATTCATCCCCTGACCCCCAGAAGTCTCAGAAGTCCCTAAGATACGACCCCAAGGTTACTTTCTGACACCGGGGGTATTTTTTGACATAATCTTTC
>JALHUC010000198.1 GCA_022865845.1 bacterium
CAAAGAAGAGTGCAACGGTTGCGAAGAGTGTCTGGCCTCCTGCCCTTACGAAGCCATCGAGATGGTGGATGGTGCTGCATGGATAAACGAAAAGTGTACCATTTGCCTTGCCTGCATCGAGGCATGCCCTGTTGAGGCTATTATCCAGGAAGAGAGCAAGGTTGAACTGCCCGATCTAGACAAGAATGCCTATTCGGGGATCTGGATCTTTGCTGAACAGAGGAACGGTAAAACCTCCACGGTTGCCATGGAGCTTCTGGGCGCCGGAAGAAAACTGGCGGAAAAGACTGGGGAAAGACTCACCGCTGTTCTCCTCGGACATGCCATGGAGGAAGCGGCACGGGAACTGGTCCACTACGGCGCCGATGAAGTCCTTTATGTGGATGATCCCTCCCTTGCCCAGTTCAATGACGGACCTTACGCGTCTGTTTTGAGCGATCTCATTGAGGAGCGGAAGCCATCCATCGTCCTTGCGGGCGCCACTTTTATGGGGCGCTCCTTCATCCCTATGGTCGCATCCCGTGTGAAAACGGGACTCACGGCTGACTGTACCGCCCTGGACATCGATCCTGAAACGGGTGATCTCATGCAGACGAGGCCAGCCTTCGGCGGAAATATCATGGCTACTATCGTTTGTCCGCTGCACCGGCCCCAAATGGCAACGGTACGCCACAAGGTCATGGCGGCGGCGCCGAAGGACCCCCATCATAAAGGTGAGGTTCACACTATTAGCGGTGTGGATGAGGGCAGGATGGATAACCGGACAAAGGTCCTGGAGGTGGTGGAGGAGATTATCGACACCGTGAACCTGGCCGAGGCCGATATCATCGTTTCCGGAGGTCGCGGGCTGGGTGGTCCTGAAGGGTTCAAGATCATTGAGGAACTCGCCCTCGCTTTGAACGGAGCTGTGGGTGCGTCACGCAGCGCGGTTGATTCAGGGTGGATCCCTTACAGTCATCAGGTAGGCCAGACCGGTAAAACGGTCCAGCCAAAGCTTTATATAGCGTGCGGCATATCCGGCGCTGTCCAGCACCTTGCTGGAATGCAGGCTTCGGATGTCATCGTGGCCATCAATAAGGATGCTGATGCCCCCATTTTTGATGTGGCCACCTACGGTCTTGTGGGTGATGCATTTCAGATAATTCCCGAGATCATACGTTCGGTGAACGCATCGAGAGGGCAATAGTGACTCTCGCACTGGTTTTTCCAGGTCAGGGTTCACAGTATGTGGGAATGGGAAAGGACCTGGCCCTGTGGTCTGAAGCAGCAAGGGATACATTCCTTGAAGCCGACGAAGCGCTGGGTTTCGGCCTTGGCCGCTTGTGTTTCGAGGGCCCCGAAGAGGATCTGCGCCTGACTGAAAATACCCAACCGGCAATTTTGACAACCAGTGTGGCCGCCTGGAGAGCCCTGGGTGCGGAGGTGGACCTTGCACCAGCATGTGTGGCCGGCCATAGCCTGGGGGAATATTCAGCCCTCGTTGCTGCCGGGAGCATCGGTTTTACAGATGCTGTTAAGGCAGTCAGGGAAAGGGGCAGGGCCATGCAGGAAGCTGTCCCTGCCGGCGAAGGTGCCATGGCCGCACTCCTAGGGATGGATAGAGATCAGGTCATCGATATTTGTGACGCACTATGCTCCGATTCAGTGGTGGTGGCTGCAGCAAATTACAACGCCCCGGGACAGATCGTTATTGCAGGTCACAGGGCAGGTGTCCTCGGTGCCATTGATCTTTTCAAAGAGCGTGGGGGAAGGCGGGCTGTGGAATTACCGGTAAGCGCGCCCTTTCATTGTGCATTGATGGAACCTGCCGCCCGACGTATGGAGAAGGTCCTGAGGGACATTCGGATTGACAGTCCAAAGACCGTTCTGATAAACAACGCTGAAGCTGTGGCTATTAAAGAGGGAACTCAAGTTGTCCCCTCGCTGGTCCGGCAGGTGACCTCCCCGGTCCTTTGGGAGGATTCAGTGAATGCAATGGTTGAGCGGGGAGTGACAGCTTTCCTTGAACTGGGGCCTGGAAAGGTTTTGGCAGGTCTCATCAAAAGGATAGATAAACAACCTGCCGCGGTATCCTTCGGTGCCCCGGAGGATCTGGGATCTGTTGTTGAATTTCTGGAGGTTGGATGATGTCGGACAGAAAATTGGCCATTGTAACAGGAGGCGGACAGGGTATCGGTCGGGCCATCGCTCTTGATTTTGCCGAGGCAGGCATCGATGTGGTTATTGCCGACATCAACCTTGAAGCGGCGGAAGCGGCGGCGGCAGAGGCAGCTGCGGCTGGTAGTGTCTCTCTTGCCTTCGAACTTAACGTGGCGAATGCCGACAATGTGGAGGCGTTGGTCAGTAAAGTTATGGAAAAGTACGGGCGCATCGACTACCTTATCAACAACGCCGGTATCACCCGGGACTCATTGATGATGCGGATGGGGGATGACGCCTGGCAATCTGTAATAGACATCAACCTCACAGGGACCTATCTGTGCGCCAAGGCGGTTATTCGCGTGATGATGAAGCAAAGGGACGGGCGGATCGTCAATATCTCTTCTGTGGTGGGGGCCATGGGTAACGCCGGGCAGACGAACTATGCGGCCTCAAAGGCCGGTGTAATTGGCTTCACCAAGTCCCTGGCAAGAGAGGTGGCGGCACGTGGGATCACGGTCAACGCTGTTGCACCTGGTTTTATCCAGACCGCCATGACCGACGCCCTGCCGGATAAAGCCAGATAGGAACTTATCAACCTGATTCCCAACGGGCGACTCGGAACCCCGGAAGACGTTGCCGCTGCTGTCAGGTTTCTGGTGTCGGAGGACGCTTCCTATATCACCGGACAGGTTTTGCACGTTAACGGCGGGATGTATATGTAAAAAGATAGTTCCGGGTTCCGAGTTCCAGGTTCCGGGTTGCAGAAAAAACCTATAGTGTAATACTTGGATCCAGATTGTTTTTAGCTAAAAACCAGACACAAGAAACCAGAAACTGAATATAAGGAGGAATACAATGGACGTTGGAGCAAAAGTCAAAGAGATCATCGCAGAGCAGCTGAACCAGGACGCCGCAGGTATTGACAACACGGCCAATTTTGTGAACGATCTGGGAGCGGACTCTCTGGATGTGGTCGAACTGGTCATGGCTTTCGAGGAAGCTTTCGATCTGGAGATCCCGGATGAGGATGCTGAAAAAATGCAGACTGTTCAGGATGCCATCACCTATGTCGAGGGAAAAAACGCCTAATATAACTCCAAAAGGGTAATTATTATGCGAAGAAGAGTTGTTGTCACAGGGCTTGGGGCGATCACGCCACTGGGTCTTGATGTAAAAGAGACATGGGACAGTATGCTTGCGGGTCGATCCGGTGTTGGTCCTATTACACGGTTCGACGCCGTTGAGATCGGGGTTACCACCACTATTGCCGCGGAGGTCAAAGGGTTCGATCCGGAGCTGCGGATCGACAAAAAAGACCTGCGCAAGATGGATCTTTTCATTCCCTTTGGTATTTTCGCAGCGCTGGAGGCTTTCGAACAGTCGGGCCTGGTCATCAATGATGCCAACGCCGAACGCGTTGCTGTCGTTGTGGGGGCAGGCCTCGGTGGCCTTCCGTATATCGAAAAGTATGCCGCTGTACTGAGAGAAAAAGGGCCGAGAAAGGTCACACCTTTCTTTATTCCCATGACCATCGCCAACCTCGCGGCAGGACACATCTCCATCATCACCGGCGCCAAGGGCCCCAACAGCTGCGTAGTAACGGCCTGTGCTACAGGTACTCATTCCATCGGGACGGCCTACCGCATGATCCAATACGGTGATGCCGATGCAGCCATCGCTGGCGGAACGGAGGCCACCATCACTCCCTTGGCGTTTGCCGGGTTCAATTCCATGAAAGCGCTTTCTACCCGCAATGATGAGCCTGAACGTGCCAGCCGGCCTTTCGACAAGGGCAGAGACGGTTTTGTCATGGGTGAAGGGGCCGGCGTTATTATCCTGGAGGAGCTTGAGTTCGCCCGGGCCAGGGGCGCCGAGATCCTGGCAGAGATCGTCGGTTTCGGCATGTCCGGCGATGCCAACCATATCACGGCACCCGCCGAGGGTGGCGCCGGAGCGATCCAGTGTATGAAGGTGGCGTTAAATGATGCCAGGATTAATCCGGAAGATGTCAGTTACATCAATGCCCACGGAACAAGCACCTATTACAACGATATGTATGAGACGATGGCCATCAAGGGCCTTTTCGGTGAGACAGCCTACAAAATTCCCATCAGTTCGACCAAATCCATGACAGGCCACCTTCTGGGTGCGGCTGGCGGCGTTGAGGCAGTTGCGGCGATCAAGACCGTCATGGAAGACAAGCTGCCTCCAACCATAAATTATGAAGAGCCGGACCCGGAATGCGACCTCGATTACGTCCCCAATACTGCCAGGGATACGGTCGTTGATGTGGCATTGTCAAACACCTACGGATTCGGCGGCACCAACGCCAGCCTGGTTTTCAGGAAGTTCGTACCTTGATATTCACACAATCTTAATGTTGCTCCCAATATGAAAGAGTACACAACCCTGCTTCTTGACCTCGATGGCACCTTA
>JALHUC010000199.1 GCA_022865845.1 bacterium
ATCTCTGAGATTTGCGATTTGAGATTTGAGGTTGATTTTATAGTTAGCTGTACTCAATATACTCCGTAAAGATTTTGCATCCCAGAACCCGGGCAAGACTGCAAAGGTAGTCTTCCACATCGGCCAGGTCGCAGTCCTTGGTCACTACCTCAAGTGTTTTCCCGTCTGTGGCAAAATATACCGTAGGAAAGCTCCAGCTATCCGGGCTGAACCTGGCTCCCCGGTCCCCCATAAGGGTGTAGGTGCCGGGTTTCTCACTCCAGGCTTCCAGTGTGGTTTTGATCTCGTCTAATCTCTGTTCTTTTTCAAATTCACATATTTTGTAAGTAAAGTCGTCGTACATGGTTGTTGTGCCCCCTCATTCAGTAAACTGTACTTTGTCAATATTCCACCGGCGCTTCTCTGGTGAAAGGATGTTTTTCTTCCATGATCCGCAAAAAATACCCCGGGCACAATAGGCTGAGGGTAATGATACGGGAGGGGACGGTATGTCCCCTCCCGCCGGTAAAGCGATTTATTTCTCTGCAGCCAGATCTCTCTTGGTCTTGCGGCCAAGGTAGATCCTGTTCGGATCACAAACCATCCGTGCGATCTTGATCTCCTCGTGAGAGGGAGCTGCGAAAGGCTTGAAGTCCTTCGCTTTTTTGAGGGTCCAGCTGACGTTCTCCGTAACGAGGGACTCGTCGACGCCGGGGTAGAGCTCCGACATCTCGAGTTCGCCGGTCTCGGGGCTGGAGCGGAAGATGCAAAGGTCGGACACGATGGTGGTCCCGCTTCCGCGGAAAAGACCCATGTGCCAGCGGTCCTCGGGGGTGCCGAGGGGACCTCTGCTTCCGGTAACTGAGGTGACGTACTCGTTCACCTCGGGGAAGCGCCTCTTCTCCTGAACCATCATAGCGAGACCCATGTCGGCGTAGGAGGCGATGTTGTTGGCGCCACCAGAACCGGCAAAGCGCACCGAGGGACCAGTCTTGCCATCGTCACGGGCGCTCTTGGAGTAGTAGCCGCCCATGGCGGTGGAGTTCAGGTTTCCGTACTTATCGCACTCCGCCCCGCCCAGCATCCCGAAGGTGCAAAAACCGCGCTGGGCGAAGGTGCCGAAGGTATCGGCCATGTTAGAGAGGGTGGAACACATGTAGCCGCCCCTGGCCTCGGACACGGAGATGGGGACCTCAATAAGCTTTGGATCGAGGATCCCGGCCTCCATGATAATGAGAGCGTTGGGTGCATACGTGTGCTGGGCCATCATGCATCCGATCATGGGAAGACCGGTGCCGGCAAAGATGAACGAAAAGTCGTAGGTCTGCCGGGCAGCCGCGATGCAAAGCAGCTCCATTGTCGTATACTTCTCTGGATCGACCCCCTTTTCCTTACAATAGGCCTCGTACTCGGTGTCATCGACATGAGTCCAGGCCTTGGGATCGGATTGTCTAATAACGGACATATCTTACCTCCTCATTGGGCAAGAAGATTCAGCCAAAGCCTTACAGAGGCCTGGCCAGACCAGGCTTGTAGCCGTACGTAGCATCGGCACGAAGTTCGAAGAGCCTCTGGAGACCCTTGGTTCCGGTGATCGTGGGATACCCGTCACCCGGGCGCGTGGACAGGAAGGTCCACTCGTCTTCCATGACCCAGTCTTTAATGTATTTGTTGACCTCGGCCTTGTCCTTCCGATTGATCTGGGTGTAGGCCCTCCAGAAATCCCAGTCGTAGTCGTAGTAATACGGGACCTGACCGGGGAAACCGCCGTAGGGCACTTCAACGATGGCGTCGATATACTGCATGGCGATGGTGTTGGAATACGGCTGAGCGCGGAGCTCTTCTTCCGTAACAACCTTCTCAGCCTGAACAACACAGTACTTGGCTGAAATAGCCTGCTCGGCGTCCGGACCCAGGATACCTTCGATCCGGGTAGTACCCTTCTCACCGACCCTCTGGGCGAGGATAATGGTCACCTCGGGAAGGATGGGCGGAACCAGGATAACCTTGACACCCTTGTTGCCGGTGTAGGCGGTTGACTCGCGGATCATGTCAAGAGCGTTGGTCTTGTTGGAGGTACCGTCGCCGCCTTCAAAGGCATGGGGGCGCAGGCCCCAGCCATCGAAGGGATCCTCGATGACTGCCATTCGAGCGGGAGCAATGGAAGGATGGATCCAGGAACCGTCGGCCTTCTTGCCGCGGAGGCCCATCTTCTTGAAAGTGTCATTATCCATAAAGCTGGTTCCGAACTCCGACATGCAGGGAGCGAAGGGCCAGCCGTAGCGACCCGCCACCGTCCTGAGACCGTAGCCGTAGTTGGAATAATCCTCTACGTCGATGGTGCCGTCCTGAATGGAGCGGCGGACACTGTATGCCACCGGCTGGATACCTTCCAGTCCGATATATGTCGTGTCCAGTAATTTAACCAGACCGGCAGCCGCCCAGAATTCACAACTGGAGGCGCCGCCGTTCATGGTAACGAACAGGTCCTTGATATCCTGACGGATCACCTCGCGTGCCAGGGCCATAGGCTTCTTGGTGTAGCTGAAGCCGCCGGGGCAGATGCAGGTGCCCTTCTTTATGAAGGTTTTCACCGCATCAGAGAGGGACATGATCTTGTCTTTTCCCCTCATAAAAGTGGGGATAGTCGCCTCTGCCATAACCTATTCTCCTTTCATCCTGTATCTTGGCTGATAAAGCCGTTTAACTCTTGAGCTCCAACCTGCGATTCCAGGTCGCGCGAAGAATCCGGTCCATCCGGTCTCTGCTGTCCCTGGAGTGTTCCAGGATGTCGGAGAAGTGACGAATACCGGTCTTGATCTCTTCTTCAATAACGTCCAGCGTCATCTGATCATTGATCTTGTTGATCTCCGTCTCCAGCGTCTCGAGAGTCTCGGGCACCCTCCTGAGAGGGATGCGCATGTCGTTGTAGGCCACGGCGACGATAGTCATGTCCCATGCCGCAGAGATAACCTTCTGCCAGGTCTCCAACGATTCCTTAGGCTCAATACTCGGAGAAAGCTTAAAATCCTCTTCCGATATCTGGGCCCGCATGCGTTTGCGTTGCTCCATATTTACACCTCCTTCCGTTATAGGACTTTTTGTTTTTTCATTCAGTGTGCTGTTTCGAGCATGAATCTATTTGTTAATAGAGTCGCAAAAAGTCCATTCGTGGCTTTTTGCTCCACGGAAAACGAAAAGTGTCATTTCCGTTTTCCTTACAAATCAATGACTGA